>JAGLPO010000056.1 GCA_023137275.1 Candidatus Parcubacteria bacterium
TTAGTGCGTAAGGTGAGTTAATAAAATCAAAATTTAAAAAGTAAAGGGGTATAAAGACTATAATATATGGAAAAAGCTAAGAATCAAATAGAAATATATAATAACAAACAGGAATCATCTGAGGATATAGCAAGAGAAATAGCGCAACTTGGCGATTTTAAAGAGATTGAAAAAGAACTCAAAGAAAAAGATCTTTTTGATAAAGAAAAAGCGCGTGTAAAAAAACTTTTTAATGAAAGCATTGATTTGGCTGATTTTCCAAGAAAACATGAAGCGGTTTATGAATTATTAACAATTCAGGAATTATATGACATAGACACGGCTGAGCATTGCGTTAAAACATATCAAATAGCAAAAGAAAAAGTTGAAAAAGTGCTTTCTAAGAATATTATTCTTTCGCGGATAATTGAAGAAGAAGGAGTTGATCTTGAGCGTTTTTATTTTGCCTGCTTAACACACGATATTGGAAAAGTTGAAATTCCTGATTTTATTATTAAAAATACTGTTAAAAAAGATGAATGGGACGAAATACTTGTTAATATGATTGAACAAGGGAAAATAACCAAAAAGATGCTTGCCAAATTAGAGCTTGAGCCAGAAAATATCCCAAGTAAAGATGAAATTTTAACGCAAATGAAAGAAAAGCATTTGCTTGCAAAACAGATTGTTCCGGTATCTAGGGCAATAAGCAAAGAAGATATAGAAAAACTGGAAAATGAACGGCATATTTCGGCTGATGATTCTTTGATGGATATTATTGACAAGCATGCTGAAATTTCCGAGCGCATTCTTAATGAAAAAGGCTTTCCTGTCGCAGCCAGGATTGTTGGACAACATCATCATAAAAAAGACGAAGAATCTTATCCTGTTGCCACTACTTCTTTGCAGATCAGCGCGGATATTGCTGATATTCTTCATATTGTTGATGTTAAACAGGCGCTTGAAAGCGCTAGGTCGTATAAGGAAGAATATTTTCAGATCAAAATTTTAAAAATACTTATTGAAGAACATGTGTATGAGGAAAAAATTAACAGTAAGGAAGTCGCTTATTTATTGATCAAAGATGATTATAATAAATTAATAAAGCAAGATGTTTTTAATAATTTGAATCCTGAAGAAGAAGGTATGAAAAAGGTTGTTGATGATTTTATTGTTAAATTTGAGGCAGATGATGGTAAATACAAGAACGATTTAGACAGCTGGTATGAAAAACATAATATGAATTAAGCTTACTTATATATTGGAATCCAGGCAGCTAAATTTTTTTAAGGCTTAAATATATCAATCACCATTGATATATTTTTTTGTTTGTAGTAGAATATAAGAGCCTGTTTGAAAACCCGCTTTTGTAACGAAAATTTCAAATTTTGAGCAGAATTTTTTATAAATTTTTGAGCTTATGCCTGAGCATAGGTGAAAAAATTTAGAAAAAATTATGCCGAAATTTGGAATTTGCAGTAAAAATGGGGTTTTCAAACAGGCCCTAAGATATGGTGGATAAATGCTGTCAAAAAGGGTCTTTGGCCCAAAAAAGTATAAAAAGCCTGAAAAAAGACTTTGAGGTGTTAAGCGATGAAAATCGTTTGCGGATCTTATGCCTGCTCAAAGAGCATGGAGAGCTTTGCGTGTGTGAAATTTATGAACACCTTGATCTGCCGCAAAATCTGGTCTCTTATCATCTGTGCAAGCTTAAAGAGGCGGGTTTTGTTAAATCAAACAAACAAGGCGCGAAAGTAATGTATCGGCCCGGAACAAAACAAATAAAAAACTTTCATGAATTAATTAAATTATTTATTAGTTAAAATTATATGACTATTCAAGTATTGGGTTCAGGCTGCCCTAGCTGCAGGCGCCTGTTTGAATTAACAAAAAAAGCCGCTAAAGAATTAAACATTGATACAGAGGTGGAATATATAAACGATGTATCAAAAATGATAGAAATCGGCGTGATGACAAGCCCTGTATTGGCAATTAATAATAAGCCGGTTTTGACTGGGGGAAATGAAAGCGAGGAAGAAATTAAAAACGCATTAAGCAAAAATTTATTTCCAAAAGGACGAGAAGATAATGGCTGTTGCTCTTGCTCTTGCGGTTGCAATTGTTAAAATTTTTTATGGATATATTTAAACCGATTGAAATATTTTCCGATGCAGTTGTGTATAATTGGCTGAACATTACCCATGAGTACTGGGGGCAGGCCATAAATTTTTTTATTTATGACATTATAAAGATCGGCTTATTACTCATAGTTATTAATTATGCAATGGCGATTACCCGCTATTATTTTCCGGTGGAAAAAGTTCGGGATATATTATCAAGCCGCAAATGGTACGGCTTTGATTATTTTTTGGCCGCTCTGCTTGGCGTAATCACCCCTTTTTGCTCTTGCTCATCCATTCCGCTCTTTATCGGTTTTGTCAGCGCGGGCATACCACTGGGGGTAACCATGGCTTTTCTGATCGCTTCGCCCCTGGTAAACGAGGCCTCGCTTTTTATTTTCCCTACCATATTCGGCTTCAAGCTGACCCTTACCTATAACGCCCTTGGCATCGCCATTGCCATGCTGGCCGGGATGATAATCGGCCGGCTTAAAATGGACAAACATGTTAATCAGGAGTTTTTAAAATTTAAAACCAGAGCCGAGGTGATAAAAGAAAATAAAGGAGAAAAAGTTTCTTTGCAAAAGCGGCTGTCGATCTGGTGGAAAGACGGCCTCGCCATTTCCAAAAGCATTTTTCCGTACGTGATCCTGGGGGTAGGGCTGGGGGCCTTGATCCACGGCTTTGTGCCCCGTGATTTTGTAGAAACTTATTTGGGCGTTCAGCATTGGTGGACCATTCCTTTGGCGGTAATTATGGGGGCTCCGTTTTACGCCAATTCTGTCAGTGTTATTCCGGTGATCGAGGCTATGACCATGAAGGGCATACCGCTTGGCACATCGCTGGCCTTTATGACTGCTACCGTTACCCTGTCTGTTCCCAGCATTTTGATACTTAAAAAAGCCATGAATTGGAAATTATTATCCGCTTTTATTATCGTTACCGCTGTTGGGATTATGATAATCGGATATTTTTTTAATTTTATTATTTTTTAATCAAATAAATACTATGAAAAATGTTTTAATCGTTCTACTGCTTTTTTTTGTATTTGTTTTGGCCAGATGCAATAAACAGACCACGGCTATGCAGAGTGGCAATGAAAGTAAAACAGCGCCCGAAACATCAAACGCCGGCCGGATTGCCGACAAGCTGGAAGTATATTATTTTTACCGCACCCAAAGATGTTATTCCTGCCTTACTATCGGCGAGTATGTTGGCAAAACCATGTCCGAATACTATTCCGAACAAATTAAACAGGGGAAAATTGATTACCAGGAAATTAATATTGATCTGGCAAAAAACAAAGAATTGGCCCGCAAATTCCAGGCCGGCGGTTCATCCCTATTTATCAATGCTATTCAAGGAGAAAAAGATAATATTGAAAATGTTATGGAGGTTTGGCGCCTGACAGGCAATGAAACCCGGTTTAAAAACTTTTTAAAGCAAAAAATAGATACGCTTTTAGGATCATAAGTATGGAATTTATTAATTCAATTATTTACAGCTTTAATATTCCAATATTAACTGCTTTTCTTTTGGGCGTTTTAACATCAATCAGCCCTTGTCCGCTGGCTGCCAACATTACGGCTATTGCTTTTATATCAAGGAAAATAAAAACAGTAAAAAATACTTTGTTAAATGGCTTGTTCTACACTTTGGGCAGAGGTTTAAGCTATACGCTGTTGGCTGCCTTGATCTATTTCGGAATATCAGCCTTTTCCGTGTCCAGCATTTTTGAGGGCTGGGGCGATAAGGCGCTGGGGCCGATATTAGTTGTTATCAGTTTGATAATGTTTGGCGTAATAAATATTAATATTGGCGCTAAAAGTGAAAGAATAGAAAAATTAAAAGAATGGCTGTCGCAAAAAGGATATGTTGGTTCATTGTTATTGGGCGTGTTATTTGCTTTGGCGTTTTGCCCTTATAGCGGGGTATTATTTTTTGGCATTTTAATTCCATTGATATTAAGTACCGGTGAGGGACTATTACTGCCCCCGATGTTTGCCCTGGGCACGGGCCTGCCGGTAATTGTTTTTTCTTTTTTGATCGCTTTTTCAATGCGGAAAGTAGGCCGGGCATTTAAGGCGGTGCAAAAGGCGGAAAGGATTATGAGATATCTGGTGGCCAGTGTTTTTATGATCACCGGGTTATATTATTTATATATTTTGCTTAAGTTTTTTTATTATCTTTAATCATCCCAAGCATTTATAACAGCAGGTTTACTCGAGCCTGTTTTTTTATTCCAAGATTTTACCCGCCTGACCGCTGCTACGGCAGTCGAGCAGATAATTATTTTATCATTTCTTTATACTTTCTTTAGAAAGATTTTATATCTTAAGCTTAAGTGGAGGGCTGGGCTTAACTTGGGCAGGAAAACATATCAAAAAAAGTTTTATTTTATTTGCTTTTTGTTATATGGCTGGATGAAAAAAATAAATTTTATTATAATCAATAATTATGTGGGCGAACCATTTTTTTGTTGCTTAATTATATTATTTCCATTAAAATAATTAGATAATATATGAGTGTTATTCAAGAACAAAAAACAATAAAACAACACTTTGTGCCACAGTTTTATTTAAAAAATTTTGCAAACGACGAAGGCTTCGTTAATGTTTTAGATTTAAAAAATCGTCGTCTGGCGAAACCCAGACCGTATGGGAGTGTTTGTTATGACAAATATTTTTATGGAATATACACCGGAGAACCGGATGAAATAAGTCAACAGGTTGAGGATTATTTTAAAGACTTGGAAAATAAATTAACGCCAATATACAATAATTTTATTGAAAACGTATTAAACTATAAAAAAATTAATGACGATGAGTTATATTATGTTGCATATTTTATGAGTATGTTATGGATTAGAAGTGAGTATTTTCGTGAAAATATGAACAGAATAAATAGCGACATGATGAAACAAATAAATAAAAGACGAGCCTCTAGCACGGGGTTTACAGATTATATTAAACAAGTATTTAAAGAAAAGGGAGAAAAAATTACATATACAGAAGCTGAGGAATGTCGACAATTTTTATTGGAGGGTAAATATGACCTAAAATTTAGCAACCATGAGCATTTAATGTTCTTAGATAAAATCGACCCATTTGCCAATATGTTTTATGGAAAAAACTGGCAAGCCTACATTGTAACTGGGGAAAGTCAGTTTGTTACATCGGATACTCCCATAACCGAACATGCACCAAAAACGACAAGTTACTGTGGTGCAGCTTTTATTGAAAGGAAACACTATTTAGCTCTTACGCCAAAGGTGATTATTGAATTGGTTGATCCAAAATTTGGAAAAAAATTTAAAAGAAAACAAATTGGCGACAAAGAAGTCCTTTATTATAATGGAGTAAGAGCTGGTTTGTCATTGAAATATTGCTATTCAAAAGAAAAAAATGTATTTGAAGAAATGATTAGAATAGCTGAGGCAAACAATCCAATAAATCAGTTGTTAAAAAAATAGCAACTACTCAGCTACCCCAATAGAGAGTTGATTTTCGTTTTTTGTTCGTGTATAATATTATATAGTTATTCATATACAAAAATAGTCATATTTAAGGATAAAAAGATCAGAAAGGTAATATTAATAAAAACACATGACAAATCAACAAAGTAAACTTGTAATTTTTCAAGATAAACAAATTCGTCGTATTTGGCATAATGATGAATGGTTTTATTCAGCAGTGGATATTGTGGAGGTTTTAGCGGAAAGCCCTACTCCAAGACAATATTGGGGGAAAGTTAAACAAAGAGAATTTACAGAAAATCAGTTGTCCCCAATTTGGGTACGACTGAAATTATTAAGCACTGACGGTAAAAAATATGTTACTGACTGTGTAAATACAAAAAATGCTTTTCGTCTTGTTCAGTCTATTCCAAGTAAAAAAGCCGAGCCTTTTAAAATGTGGTTAGCACAAGTGGGGAAAGAAAGGCTTGATGAAATAGAAAATCCGGAGTTGGCGCAAGAAAGAATGAAGGAATTGTATGAGCAGAAAGGCTATCCGAAAGACTGGATTGATAAACGCTTGCGCGGAATGGCAATCCGCCAAAATTTAACTGATGAATGGAAAGATCGTGGAATTATTAATCAAAAAAATTATGCGATTTTGACAGCGGAAATTAGCAAGGCGACCTTTGGGATGACGCCTAACGAGTATAAAAAGTTTAAAAATATTCCGGGTAAATCAAAGGCAAATTTGCGGGATAATATGACTGATTTTGAATTGATTTTTACAATGCTTGGTGAAAAAGTAACTACGGAAATTTCAAAAAAAGAAAAACCAAAAGGTATGTTGAAAAATAAAAAAGTAGCAAATCGGGGCGGTGGAGTCGCGGGCAAGGCAAGAAAAGAGACTGAAAAAGAACTTAACAGAAGCGTGATTTCAAAAGAAAACTATTTATCACCAAAGAAATTTGCAAGGAAATTAAAGAAATAAAAAGTTATAATTAAGGGTAAAGCACTATGAAAAAATTATCTTTACCAATAATTAGTGGTTTAATAGTGGCCTTGCTTGATTTGGCATTCTGGATTTGGTTTGTGGTTTACGGATTTTTAAATTGGCGGCCAGGAATATTTGAGGAAGGGCTTTTGGGAATGATGATTATCCATATGCCGGCTTCTGTCCTCCTGCCTATTTTGGGAAGCTTTATTTTGTCTCCCTTTTTAACAAATAACTCCATTGTTCCGCAAGCCATTTTTCTTTTTGTTGTCGGCATTACCCAGTATTTTTTTGTGGGTTATTTGCTTGGCAAGCTGATTATTTTTATTAAACATATAATTAATAGAAAGAAAGCGAAATGAACAAGTTATACCCTAAAGAGTACCTTGTGCCCAAAGGGCATATTATACCCCAGAGGGTACTAACAGTAAACGAAAATATTCAAATTCCTTGACTATAAATTAGCAAAAAATACGGGAAAAATCAAAAAAAATCAGCCTATTTTTACCCCGTAAAGAAAAGCCTCTGACAAAATCGGGGATGTGATATTTATATCGCAGTTAGCGGTTTAACCTTTCTACGGGGCATGCTTACGTCCTAAGCGGAAAGAAAATGTTGAGCCTTTGCCCTTTTCTGACTCTACCCAGATCTCTCCATTCATCCGCTCCACGATCTCTTTACATATAAACAAACCAAGGCCGGTGCCTTCAATCTTGGCCGTATCTTCATTCTGAGCGCGATAAAATTTTGAAAACAATTTGGAAGTTTCTTCCTTGCTCATTCCAATGCCCTGATCTTTGATATGGGTGATCAAATAAGCGTCTCTGACTTCGTGTGAAATATTTATATCCCCGCCCTTGGTAGTATATTTGATCGCGTTGCCGATTATATTTATCAATACTTCTTTAAGCTTATCAGGATCAGCCTGAACCTGATAATCATTGTCTGCTTCTTGATAGTTCACTATTATTCCCTTTTCGTCCTGCAAAGATTTCAGTTCATTGATCACCTGCTTTATATTCTCGGCCATGCCCACGCTCTTAATAGCAATCTTCATCTTGCCGGCCTCAGTGCGGGCGATCTCTAAAAGGTCATGGACCAGTTGCACCAGGCGCTCATTGGCCGTGTAAACTATTTTTAAAGGATCAACAAATTTTTTCGGCACTTTGCCAAAACTGCCGTCAAGAAGCATGGACAAATAGCCTTTGGTGGCGGTAACCGGCGTGCGCAGCTCATGGGCGGAAATAAACACAAATTCATCGCGCAAACGCTGGTTGTCTTTTAAAACTTCTGTCATTTTATTAAACTGTCTGGACAATAATTCAAACTCGTCATTGGTATAAAGCTTGATCTTCCAATCCATATTGCCCTTGGCAATTTCCCGCGCTCCTTTATCCAAAGCCTTGATCGGCTTAATGATCTGTCTGGTGAAAAATATGGCCAAAGCGCCAACAAGGAACAAAGAGGCCAGAGAGATAAACAAAGAGAAATATATAATATTGCCAATCACGCTAAAGGCGTCCCTGATCGGCCATTCGCTGATCACATACCAATTGATCGGCTCAACCGCCTGGCTGGAAAAAACCACTCTTTGGTTAAGATTGCTTGTATAATATATAAACTCTTCCAGACCATTATAAGCCTCTCCATTAAGCACTTTAGCCACCAAAGGAATATCCTTAACAGACTCTCCTACCCGGGCAAACTTCTTGTTCTTGCTGGCAATTATTGTGCCGCTGTTATCAATCGCATATAAATAGCCGGCCTTGCCAAGCTCAATACTGCTGATTATTTGATCTAATTTTGCCAGGCTTATTTCCGCGGACACCACCCCAATCACTTCTTCGTTTTGATTTTTGATCGGCGCGGCCATGCGCATTACCGGAATATTTTCAATAAACTCCAAAGGTCCGATATAATTTTCACCTTGCCTGGCTTTGGTAAAATCAGCGCTGGCAGCAACTTCACTTTCTATGGAGCTGATGCTATTCACACGTTCCCGGGTTTCATATTTGCTGTAAATATTGCTAAGAATAAAACGGCCGTATTCAACTTTTTCCAAAAAATCTTCGTTATATACGATAGTGCCGTTCGGCCTTACCTGGGCGATGATCCGGCCGTTTACATCTATGAAATCAAGCGAGCGGGGTTGTGATGAATTGTATGAATTAACAAGCAGAAATAAAAGGTCTTCCATGTCCATTTCTTTTATTGAATCAAGGGGCGCGGACACGACCAAATTAAGGCCGATTGATTTTTCACTAAGGAATTTAACGATCTTTTCTTCGGCATTGCGCATGGCCAGGCTCTGCAGTTCGGCAATATTGCTCTGCCTGGTCTTTATAACTATAAACAGATTGCTAATGGAAATTATAAATAAGGGAACCAAAGTGATCAATAAAAAAATCTTCAAGATCCTGGTCTTGAATTTATTTTTCGGCTGCCACTGTATATTTTTTTTATTACCCTCCTTTTTATCTTTCATGATGTAAAACGTTAATATTAATATTATAGCAAAAAAACACCGCAATCTCCAAATAATAATCCAGCCAACAAAAAAACCGCTTAAGCCAACAAAAAAACAACCTAATGTCGGTTGTTTGTTGTATGTTATTAGTTGCTGTTTATTATTTTACATTTTCCAATATTTTATACAAAGTAAAATCACTGGTGATTTTTTCAACCTTTTGAATTTGCATTCCGGCCTCTTTAAGCCTTCTGGTGTTTAAATATTCCATGTCGTTCTTTGGCAAAGTGAAATTATAATAATAAACCGGCAGTTTATCAAGAAGATTAGCGTACTCTTTAAGCATTTCTTTGTCATTAAAAAAGCCGACAATTACTTTCCGCTCCGGAAACAGCAGCTTATCATGATAGCGGGTGATAATGGTTGAATTATTCTCGGTCAGGGCGAGTATCTTTTGCCATTCCGCGCGCGAGTCCTTTTGTCTTTGAGCCAGATAGATCAAACCTTCATCCGAGCCGCTTAAGACAAAAGTAATGGAAGAGATCGCGATCACTCCGATCATCAGCAGCCGGACAGCAAAGCGACAAGCGCCCTGGTTCATCCGGGCGGACGTAAATTCCATTTTTAACTGGCCGTCTTTATCCCTGGTCTTGCGGAATAACAAACAAATTGCCTGAGTCAAACGAATAATAAAAATACAGGCAAGCGGGATCAGGCCCAAATAAATCGGCAGCCAATAGCGCGTATATGAATTGCCGATCGTGATCGCGGCCTTGTCCGGGTTATCAAAAAAATGCCAGGAGCCGTAATAAAAGATCAAAATAACAGATACAATAAGCCAGGCGCCCAGAAATATCCATTGTTTATATTTGCGTTTTTTAAATGTTAAAAGAAAAATAACAACGCCGAACAGTGATGCATAGAAAAGCCAGGGAAACATTCCTCTGATGTAGGCATTGGCGGTAAACAGGCTTAATTTCGGATTCAGGCCAAAATAAAAAATTGTATTAAAAATATCCCTGGCCCTGGTTTTTATTTCCGTAAAACGGCCGTCCACCGTGGAGCTTAATATGGCCGCGCTGTCGTCTTTGATCGCAACGATTGACTGGTTCATCTCGGCATATCCGCCCAAAATCGGCGATCCATAAAGCACCTGGTTGTGATAAAACATGGGCAAAAGCGAACTGAAAAGGAATATTAAAAATATCAGTAATTTAAGCAGGCCGATCCGGCGGATATTAAACAGCCAGAGGATGATCAAAAGCGGCGCGATCCAAACAAGCTCCGAAGTACGCGTCATTATTGCCAAACCGAAAAATATGCCGGCCAAAGCGGAAAATAAAAAATGCCTGGCGCGAATTTTAAGCTTAATGATTTCTTTAAATCTAAATTTTTTTGCCAGCTCTATAAAAGCATTCTTTATCCCTTTAACGCGTTTATTCCCATTACTTGCCATTAGCACGCTAAAATACAAGGCAGCTATAAGCAGGGAAATAAATAATATATTATGAAACATGCTCCTGGCCGCGTAATACGTAAACACCGGGAAGACCGCGAGCAGAACCGCGGAAAGCAAAGCATTGGTCCGGCCAAAGATCCTTTTGATAAGCAAATAATAAAAAATAATCCCCAGCGCTCCGAATAAAGGCGTAAGAAAAGGCAAAACTTTGTAGCCGGCTAATTTAACAATGTTGCCGAATATCAAAATAATCCCAAGAAAAGAAACCGGCTTAAGCTCGCCATGGTCTGAGCGAAAACTGCGCGGCCGCATAATGTCGGATGTGTAGAGATTATAGCCTTCATAAATACTGATCTCGCCGGTTTGGCCATAGAGTTTGGCAAAAATGTAATTGGCGGTTTCGTCCGGGCTGGCCCATTTAACAAAGTCTGTTTTATTTAAGCCAACATTTGGCTCGCTGCCTGCATATTCCTGAGTATAATAACTAAAACTGCCGGTAGCGATAAAAAACAAAACAACAACTGGGAAAATTATTCCCCAATGCCAATATTTTTTATATATTTTTTTTAATCTTTTATTTTGCATTTTCGTCTGTTAAATTATCTTAGTGGATTTTGCTTATTTTGGCAAGAAAAAAAGGCAAAGCGTCTTACTTTCACGCCTTGCCTTTATAATTTACCTTCATTTTTATCAAAAAACATTATCATTATAATAATAGCACTTAATCTGGAAAAGATTCCTTAATGTGTTTAACCAAATCATTAATTGAGAAAGGCTTTTCCAGAAAAACATCAGCGCCTTGGGTTAAGGCCTCTATCCTGTTTTCAGGTTTTCCGCTCATAATAAAGACTTTTGTATTTGCCTCGAAATCTTTAGCTCCGAATAGTACATCGAAGCCATCAACTATTCCGGGCGACATATACACGCCTGTTATTACCAAATCGTAAGTATTATCTTTTATGCTGATTACCGCTTCCAGACCACTACTGGTTGTGGTTATTTTAGCGTCTGGTTTGACTTTTTTTATTGCCTTACAAACAATATCCCTTATTGCCTTTTTATCATCAACAACTAATACTTTAAAATCCATTTTGTTCTCCTCTCTTAAAATAAAGTGTTATGAGTTTAAAATAATAAACTTTACATAAGGTCAACCTTTGGCAGCATATACAAAAATCAACCCCTTTCTTGAAAATTTTTTTTTAAAAAAATCCTCAAGAAAGATAGGGTTGATTTTTTTATTGTTATTATATTTTGTTGTGGGTTTTTAAGATTAAGCTAAACTACGCGAAGACCATTATACTTGTCTTTTTTCCTTTTTAAGTATTTGTTTTTCTGTTTTTTAATAAAAACGAAAAAATTGAAAAAGAACAAAAAAATAATTTATTTACATTACTATAGCATATTCACATAAAAAATCAACTTAAAATTAACATTTAAAATTAACATTTTGGCAAGAAAAAAGGCAATTTATTACTATTGCCTTTTAATTTGGAAAACATATCTTGATATGTTTTACTAATTCTTTAATGAAATTGAGAGACTTTTCCAAAAAAACATCAGCGCCCTGGTTCAAGGCTTCATTTTTGTATTCGTGCCTAGCACTCATAACAAACACAGTCGTTTTTTTTGTATTTTTTTTATAAACGCGTTTTTTGGCGTGTTTCAGGACATCTATGCCACTCTTCAGCGGCATCTCAACGTCTGTTATTATTAAATCATATGGCGTGTTTTCAATGTCCTTTACCGCCTCAATCCCGTTAACAGCTGTCTCAATATCCGCGTCCGGCTTTAATATTCTTATTTTCATACGGATAAGTTCTCTGGTTGCTTTATTATCCTCAACAAGTAAAATTTCTAATGACATTCTTCCCTCCTTTACGAATAAAATGTTCGTTTCGTTATTATTGTGTTTGTATTTATATTGAGGTATTAAATTAGCAGATTATATGCCATAAGTCAAGAGAGAGACAATGGCAAAAGCAATTGCCAGATAAAGAGTGCCGGAAGCGAGCGGGATAAGCGCGGCCCAATCAAAAACAATTGCCAGAAGGAGAATAATAACCCCGGCGCATTGCAGATTCATCTTAATTTTTCCCCAGACATTGGCCTGTATTTTTTTACCGGTCTTTAGCCTGTACCAGGCCAGGGCGACTATGAAAAATTCCAAAAATATAATTATTAAAGCGGTCCAAAGATCAATATAGCGAAGAACAATTATAAAAACCATTGAAGCGATCAAAATTTTATCCGCTACCGGATCATAGACCTTGCCCCACTCGGTAATCTGATCCCTGGTTCGGGCCATGGCTCCGTCAATCGCGTCAGTAAAAGCCGTAATAAGAAAAGCCCAAAGCCCGACATAATAATGCTGATAAAACATTAAAAGCGCCACAATTGGCGTAAGAATCAATCTAAAAACAGTAATATGATTTGGCGTGATCCTGCGCGGAATTAATTTAAGGATCGTGGCGGCCAGCGCCTTGTCAAGAAGATAAATCTTATTTGCTTTTTGAAATTCACTATTTGGCATGAATGTTAAAAATAGCTATAATAGTATTAATAAACTTAATTGAATAAATGAACAACCTAATCAATAATATACATTATCATTCCCTCCTCCTAATCAGCTTGATAACAGCGATCGGCGCCGGCGTGTACAAACTATATTCCCTGAATTCCATTGGGATATTTATTACATTAACGCTGGTATTTGCTGTTTATTATATTATACTCCGAAAATTTCCGAGAGACAATGAAATAGAATGTCAAAAAAAAGAAAATAATCAAAAAAAGCAAAATTATATTTTCTTATTTTGTTTTTATCTTATTTTCTTATTTTGTTTTTACATCCTTATTAAAAGCCAAACTATGTCCGCCCTTATCTCCCCCTGGCAGGCTGTTCCTGATTATTTTTTTGCTTTATTGTTTCTATTATTGGTCTTACTGATCTTGCAGATACTATATAAATCAAAGTTTATTTTATTAAATATTATTTTATTTTATTTTTTAATTTTTTCTATTGCTATTATTGTTTTTCCTTTAGGCTTTGGCTTTGATCCATTCGTACATCAGGCGACACTGGAGCTAATAGCCGAAAAAGGCGCGGTTACGCCTAAGCCGCTTTATTATCTGGGCGAATATTCTCTGCTTACTATTTTAAATAAAATCCCTTTTGTTTCGCTCTCATTATTGCATTATTATCTTGTCCCGCTGCTCGCCGCCATATTTATTCCCTCAGTGCTTTATCTGGCTCTGCATAAATGGCTAAAAAGCAAACAAACCATCCTCTTTACCATTCTTGCTTTCTTAATAATACCTTTTGGAATATTTACCATTACCACGCCGCAAAATCTGGCTTTTTTGTTTTTAATATTAATTATTATTCTCGGGCTTAAATGCGCGCGCTGGCCGGATCTGATCCTTATCTATGCCCTGGCCATAGCCGCCTTAACTATTCAGCCGATCGCCGGAATTCCGGCCGTGCTTTTTGCCTTGATCTTAACACTCTACCATTCTGACATTAAAAACAAAAAATATATTTTTTTAGCCTTATTTTTGCTTTTGACATCCGCCCTGCCACTGGCCTTTAGAGCGGTAAATCAGGCTAACGGCGCTGACGGCAAAGCAAGTGCCGCGGCTATTGCCCCTCTTTTATCAATTAACAATCCTGGCTCGGAAAATATAATTTTAAACTCAATCTACTTATACGCTTTTAATTTGCGCTTTATACTGCTTGCCCTGGTTCTAGCCGGACTAATAATTGCCTGGCGTTATTGTAAAACCTGCGTTGTATTTTCTGTCTATCTTGGAACTTCCCTGTCTCTCCTGGCTTCTTATTTTATTACCAGGAATTTGAATTTTAATTATTTAATTTCTTATGAACAATCAAATTTTATTGACAGGATCTTGATCCTGTCATTTCTTTTTCTCCTGCCCTTTATTATACTTAGCCTGGCCGCTTTCATAGATAAACTACGAGCTCAAAACCGGTTCATTCAAATCAGTTTTTCTTTATTCGCAGTATTATTAATTTTAATTTCCACTTACCTTTCCTACCCCCGATTTGATAATTATCACAACTCCCACAGCTACACTGTAAGCCAAAGCGACATCAGCGCGGTTAACCGGATAGAAAGCAATGCCGAAAACGAAAATTACATTGTCCTGGCCAATCAGCAGGTCTCGGCCGCGGCCTTGCGTGTTTTCGGCTTTAAAAAATATTTCAGCATACCCTCTCCTTGCGAAAGAGAGGGTGGCGATCCGCCATGTGGCAAAGAGCCGGGTGAAGTATTTTACTACCCCATCCCAACCGGCGGACCGCTTTATCAATACTATCTGAACATGGTTTATGAGAAACCAAGCCGTGAAACCATGCTTAAAGCAATGGAATTAACCAATGTTAGTGAGGCCTATTTTGTTCTTAATAAATACTGGTGGGCTTTTGGCAAAATCCTGGCCGAAGCCAAGCTAGAGGCAAACTCCTACGAAATAATTGACAATGGTGAAGTTTATATATTTAAATATTTAAAATAGTTTCCCAAAAAAATTATCTCTTTTCTATTTTCTATTTTCTGCTTACTGTTGTCTGCCGTCTGCCGTCTGCCGTCTGTTAACCATAAACCGGATTCATCTGGCGTAAATTTTTAACGATCAACGCCAGCTTTTTAACCACTGTTTTGATCTCATCTTCGGTATTATGCTTGCCCAAAGTAAAACGAATGGAGTAATGGGACACTTCTTTATCAATACCCATCGCGATAAGCACGTGCGAAGCTTTAAGCGAGCCGCTGGCGCAGGCCGAGCCGGTTGATACCGCTATCCCTTCCATGTCCAAACGCATTAACAAGGCCTCGCCTTCCGCGCCAATGAATGAAAAGTGGGCGTGCGACCGGGTAGAATTGTCCCGGTCTGTGTTAAAAATAGTGTCAGGAATATTTTTCTTAATCCCAACAACCAGTTTATCGCGCAGGCCGGCTATATATTTATTATTCTTATCCTGGGACTCCTTATCCAGCCGGGCCACGGCCGCGCCCAGGCCGACAATGCCGGTTGTATTATAAGTGCCGCTGCGAAAATTCTTCTCCTGGTGTCCGCCGCGCTGAAGCGCTTCCAAGGGCACACCTTCACGGCGATACAAAGCGCCCACGCCTTTTGGTCCGTAGATCTTATGGCCGGAAAACGACAAAAGATCAATATAATTACGCCCTACATCGCATTGGATAAAATTTAAGGCCTGAGTGGCATCAGTATGGAAATAAATAGGAACCGGCTTGTCGCTCCGGCCTGTTTTATTTAATTTCTTCCACTCCCGCTCCCGCTTTTCGCGGATTTTTTTGACTATCTTTCCAATCTCGCGAATTGGCATAATTGAGCCAATCTCACTGTTTACCCACATTATGGAAACCAAAACGGTTTTATCAGTAATTTTGGCTTTTAATTTTTCTATATCAATAACGCCGTTTTCCAAAACCGGCACATGCGACACAGAAAATCCTTTTTTCTCAAGCTCCATAAAAGGTTCCAGCACCGCGTCGTGTTCAACCAGCGAAGTAATAACATGCGTCTCGCCCGTCTTCATTCCCTTGGAGGTTAAAGCTTTAATTACTCCTTTGACTGCCAGATTATCCGATTCGGTCGCGCCTGATGTAAAAATTATCTCACCCGGCTCGCAATTTAAAAATTCAGCGATCCTTTGCCTGGCTTTGTCTATTCCTTTAAGAGCGGCTTGCCCAAAGCTATGAATAGATGAAGCATTGCCAAAAACATCGCTAAAATAAGGCGCCATGGCCTGCATTACTTTTTTGTCCACTGGCGTAGTGGCGCTATGATCCAAATATATTTTTTTCATAGATATTCTTTAACTCCACCGGCCTATTCCACCGGCCTTTAGGCCAGGGTTGCCAAGCTTTAGCTTGGGTAAGCGGCTAAAGCCGCGGAAACCCTCGGCTAAAGCCGGGTGGATTAAACGCTAGGTGGATTAAACACTAATTACCTCTTTCACCTCTGGCACTGCTTTTTGCACTGCTTTTTTAATACCTTCATTCAAAGTGATCTGCGCCATTGGACAGCCGGCGCACATTCCCTTAAGCCTTACTTCAAGCCGGCCGGTTTTATTGTCAAAATTTACAAACTCAACATCACCGCCATCGGCTTGCATCGCCGGACGGACTTTGTCTAAAGCCTT
Source organism: Candidatus Parcubacteria bacterium (assembly GCA_023137275.1). Taxonomy (GTDB): domain Bacteria; phylum Patescibacteriota; class Patescibacteriia; order Patescibacteriales; family UBA12075; genus JAGLNE01. Next base: position 16,661 of record JAGLPO010000056.1, read on the forward strand.
TTTAATTTCATTTACCATAAATGTATACACGAAATAAACGAATATTAACAAACCAAACGAAATAATTTCGTTACTTTTGTATTTTTTCGTTATTTTCGTGTCTATAATTTTTAATTGCTTGCTTCAATGCATCCACCCCGAGCATGGAGCAATGGATCTTTGCCTCCGGCAGTCCCTCAAGCTCTTTAACCACATCGTCTTTTGTTAATTTCATCGCCTTATCCAGAGTCATGCCCTTGACCATATCAGTGAGTATTGAAGACACCGCGATCGCGGCCGCGCACCCCAGCGTCTCAAATTTAATATTTTCAATATAATCCTGTTGTCTGCCGTCTGTTGTCTGCCGTCTGTTTACTGATATATATATTTTCATTACATCACCGCAAACCGGATTGCCAACCTGGCCCACCGCGTCCGCGTCTTTAATCACCCCCTGATTGCGAGGATTTTTAAAATGCTCTATTACTTTACCTGAATATTGCATATTATAGACACGAATTAAACGAAGACTAACGAACCAAACGAATCAACTAATTCGTGTTTTTCGTTATTTTTCGTTATTTTCGTGTTTCTAGTAAATAAATACCGGCGTGCCTATTGGCGCCCAATCATAAAGAAATTCAGCCGGACCAATGCCAAGGCGTACGCAGCCGTGCGAAACCGGCTGGCCCAAATGGTCTTCCCCTTCCTTAGCGCCGTTAGGCCATTCCGGCAACTCATGAATGCCAAAATATCCGTTCTTGAGGCTCATCCACCAGGGCATCCAAAGCCCATAACTGCTCCAGGCGCGCTCATGCTTTGAATCAATCTTATAATGGCCGATCGGCGTGCGCATCCCCGGCTTGCCGGAAGATATTGAAAAAGTGTCCATTCCTACATTGCCTAAAAAATAACTTAATTCCTGTTTATCCAGATTTATCTCAATTCGCTTGTCCAGTCTTGCTTTGCCAACCTGATTCGGGTCATAGCCGCTCATGATCTCTTCATAATCATTGTAGCCGTCGTTATCAGTATCAGCGCTTAATAAATTGGTATGAAAATTCAGCTCCAGCCGGTCGCTTAGTCCATCGCCATCCTGGTCATTATCCTCCAGCTTTATCGGCGCCTTATTATGCGGCGAGTAGCCGCTTATCAGCTCCAGCCAATCCGAATAGCCGTCAGAGTCCGTGTCCTGGTTATTTACATCAGTAAAATATACATTCAATTCATCCGCGTCCGGCACTCCGTCCAGATCGCTGTCAGGCAATAAATTCGCCTGCGCGATATTAACCATACAGCAACTTAACAATATTACTATTATTATTTTCGTAATTCGTGGCAACGCGTTTATTCGCATATTAACATCAAACTAAATCTTTAAGCGTAATTCCTTTAAGTGTATTATTAATTGCTTTTTGCACATCCACCAATACCTTGGTCGCTCCGCATCTGCATTCCCGGGAACAGTATATTTTTCCGTTTTCTTCAATGCAATGGAACGGCGACAAATTGCCTTCCAGGCTGCGGATAATTTCAAACATATTGATCTTGCCCGGCGCTTTAGCCAGCGTATAACCGCCGTCTTTGCCCTTTACGGCTTTGACCAATTCTGATTTTTTAAGCCGCGCGAACAGCCGTTCCAGATAGCCTCGGGAGATCTTTTCTTCTCTGGCAATATTCCGCAGGCTCAAACTCCCCTGCCCGTAATTCTTGGCCAGAGCGATCATTGCCCGTACGCCATAAGTTGTCCTGGTGCTAAACTTCATATTACGAATTACGAATAAATACGAAAATACGAATAGCGAGCGTAAATAAAAATGGAATCTTAATTCGTACATTCGTATAAATTCGTATTTCGTAACTTTTATATCATACCAAATCAGTAGGTTTTGTCAAATAAAATCCCGCGCTATCTGTGTGGTGCGGAATAAAAAAATAGGGCCATGGTTTTTCTCACCATAACCCTTTTACCTTAAAAGGAATATTACGACTATTACGGCGAGGTTTTCTCTATACCTTTATCCGTTCTCGTAAACACGTCGTTCTTTTTTAAGGACAACAAGATTTTATTCTTGTTCGCGTTCAACAAACGAACGACCATCTTACCTGCCGATCGAATGATTAAATAACTGTTTTTGCTGTTTGTAGGCTCCTTAACAACAAATGAAATTCCTTGTTTTAGGTCATCCGGCATAATAGCCGTTCCTCTATCTTTGTCATAATTAATCAATTCAATAGATAGTGCTATAATAATAGCGCAGAATAAGCCGCCAACCATTATAACACCCTTTCTGTATCTTTCGTAATTATCATTTTCTTTTCCAGCCCATATAATGAGCCAGTAAAGCAAACAACAAATAACAAACAAAATCACCAATTCTAAAATTAAGCCACGACTCAATGTAATTTCCATGATTACCCCCTCATTTATCTATAAAGATTTTTGATTTTAAAAAAGGCCAATTAAAAATTTTCTTATTTGAGCTAACATTTAAACATATATTACTTATACTGTCAAGCCCTTGACAGTTTATTTAGTTTAAAGTATTATATAAATAAGCTAAAACAGGCCAAAGCAAGGCTTGTTTTTAATTACCTTAATCCTATAATAATTATATGGCAAAACTTGTTAATTATATCAAAGGCTCAATTGAAGAGATGAAAAAAGTTACCTGGCCGACCAAAAAAGAAACCAAAAATTATACTCTCATGGTTGTCGGTGTCAGCCTGGCGGTTGCCGCTTTTCTTGGCAGCCTGGACTTTGTCTTCTCCTATGGCCTTGATTTCATCTTAAATTAAGTATAATAATATTCGCAATTCGTGGCATTCGTATTTATTCGCGGATTAGCATCATTTAATATGGCTAAACAAACATTACACCAAGGACGCCGCTGGTATGTTCTTCACACCTATTCCGGATATGAGGAAAATGTGGAGAAAAACCTGAAACAGCGTATTGAATCCATGGATATGGAAGATAAGATCTACAATATCCTGATTCCATCCGAGAAAAAAATCCGCATTAAAAACGGCAAACGCAAAGTCGTGGAAGAAAAGATCTTCCCAGGCTATGTTCTGGTGGAAATGATCGTAACCGACGAATCCTGGTATGTTGTCAGAAATACACCGAACGTTACCGGCTTTATCGGCACCGGCACCATCCCGACGCCGATCAGCGAAAAAGAAGTCAAAGAACTGCAAAAACGAATGGGCGTGGAAGAACCGAAATATAAGGTGGATGTCAGTGAAGGCTCTCCGGTGCGCATTATTGACGGTCCGTTTAAAAACCTGGAAGGCAAGGTTATAAACGTTGACGAATCCAAAGGCAAGATCAAAGTGCTGGTTTCCATGTTTGGCCGCGAAACCCCGGTAGAGCTGGACTTTTTGCAAATTAAAAAAATATAAGGTTACGAATTACGAATCTATTACAAATTTACGAATAAAAATTCCAGGCTAATTAGCATGCTTCTCTGGAATTAAAATTAAAATTTATATTCGCATAATTCGCAATTTGCTGAATTCGCATATAATTCGCAGATTCGCATTATATATATGAAAAAGATACTAACATTAATAAAACTGCAAATTCCGGCCGGCCAGGCAAACCCGGCTCCTCCGGTTGGTCCGGCTCTTGGCCAGCATGGCCTTAATATCCAGGAATTCTGCACCGCCTTTAATAACAAAACCAAGGATAAAATGGGCGATATTGTTCCGGTGGAGATCACGGTTTTTGAAGACCGCAGCTTTACTTTTATTACCAAAACCCCGCCGGCAGCCGAATTGATCAAAAAATACGCCAAGATCAAAAAAGGCTCAGGCAAGCCTAATCTGGAAAAAAACGGTACTCTTACACTCGCGCAAGTCAAAGAAATTGCCGAGATCAAGCTCCCTGACCTGAACACCAATGACGTTAAACAGGCAATGAAAATAATTGAAGGAACCGCCCGGCAAATGGGGGTGGAAATTAAGTAGAAAGTAGAAAGTAGAAAGTAAAAAGT
>JAGLPO010000057.1 GCA_023137275.1 Candidatus Parcubacteria bacterium
GTTCAGTTAAATCAGGGTTTGACAATCGGAATAATTTCCTCCCTTTGAAGAAATAAAATCTTTGATTGCGCCGATGATGGCATTAGTTGTTTCTGCCATATATGTTTTTTTGATCAACGCCCCGGACTCAGATCGGGGTTATTTAGCTCGCCTCCGGGGGACGAGAAGAACGTTCTTAATATCTAATTATATCAAGCATACTATAAAAGTCAAGTTTTTTAACATGTGTTTACATTTATGTAAAAATATGCTACATTATATATAGCAGCATAACAACTGTTAATAAGCAAATAGCCTTGAAATATATTAACATGTTTTTATTCAATTAAAGCAATTATTATGCTTACCCCAAAAAAATTAGGTCAAAAAATTAAAGAAATTAGGAAAAAACTTGGTTATAGCCAGGATTTTATTGCTGGCGAACTAGGAATAAATCGTCAGGCAGTTATTAGTTTTGAATCCGGAAAACGGAAAATAGACAGTTTTGAGCTTTTCAAGATCGCTAAATTTTTTAATGTGAGCGTAGGTGAACTATTAGAAGAAAAAGAACCACAGCCCCAAAAATTTCAACAAGCAATAATACATTTGCGCAATAAGGAAAAAATATCAGAGCAAGGGAAGAAAAGCCTTGATGAATTCCAAAGGATCTGCGGGGATTTTAATATTGAAAAAGACAAAGTTGAGTTTGGGATGTTTGAAAAAAATAAAAAGAAACTAGAAAGCAAAAAAGTTAATTTTAAGAATTTAGAAGGAAAAGATGGAATGGTTGCGGACGGAGAAATTGACGCAAAATATTTTGATAATTTACCGGAAGGAAAAATAAAATTTGATGATAATTTTTTGGCAAATTTGTCAGAAGAGGATTTTGACCGTGCTTTTGAAAATATTATTAAAGAAAATTTAAATGGATTTGCCTTTAAAAGATCTATTGATACTTTTTTACAAGCATTATTTCCTTGGTTTAAAAAATATTTAGGAATTGATCCGCGAAAAAATAATGGCGCGATTTTTGTACAAAATATTGTTTTTAATAATTCAAAAATTTTTGGACAAGTTTTTAATGATGCAACGTTAAAATATAAACCAGTAAAAAATAAAGAAATAGAAAAGAAAATAAAGGAAATAGAAGAATGGAATGAGAAATGGGAAATTGCGGAGAATAGAAGCTATAATCCGGATGTTTATAAAAAATATGATTATAAATTAAATTTTTATAATCCTTGTTTTTTAAATTTTGATAGCGCGATAGAAAAGGAACTTGTTGAATATCTGGAAGAAAATAAAAATAAAATTTTATGGTGGTGGCAGAATGGCAATGAGCATATGGCTTTAAATTTTGGAATTAAATATAATACGAAATCAACATTTCAGCCGGATTTTTTAGTGATGTTTAAGGATGGTCGGTTAGGAATTTATGATACAAAGGGAAAAGGATTCCAAGAAGAAGACACAAAACAAAAAGCAGAAGCTTTACAAAAATACATCAAAGAAGAAAACAAGCGTCGGAAGAAAAAGTTTTTGACTGGCGGAATAATCATTAAAGAGAAAAATAAATTTTTTATAAACAGCGATGCGGTCTATGAAAAATTTGGGCTAACCGTTGCGGGCGCAGGACAAAGCGGCGGTAAGAAAAAACAAAGTGGGTGGAGGTTTTTTGAGATATAAAAAATTATGTAATTGCCAAAAACAAAAGAAGAAATAATAAAAAAGCCATAAATTAAGAAAAGAGAGTAAAGAGCTTTTAGAAGAAGCGAAAAGAAAAGTTGAAAAAGAGATTGAAGGAAATTTATACACATGTTGATAAAGCATACATATAGAAGATTTTTATTTTTCTATATGTGTAAAATTTTGGCCTAGATTAAAGGTAATATATACATATAGAAAATCATTAAAAGCAAAATTTAGATCAGATCAGCATAAATTAGCTGGTTTTTTATACCTTGATTTTATGTTATAATAAGTATATAATCTATAAACCTCTTTTTAATCAAATTTTATAACTAGAAAAATATTATTGAGATATAATTAAGACAATGACTAATACAAAAACCGACAACAAAAAATATGATGTTTTGCTCTATGTTTATTCTGTTTTGAAGCGACTTGGGTGTGGTGATGTAAATACATTTGAGCAAAGACTAAAATCACAAAAAACGCAATATTTTGCGCAACTTTTTGGCGTTTCGCTGAGATATCCCTATAATTTGTATTTAAACGGTCCATATTCTCCGACACTAGCTCAAGACCTGTATCAGATAAAAGAGTTTAAAATGAAGCCGATGTTAGAGGAATTTATTCCGGAAGAATTGGAGCAAAGATTTAAGGATTTAAAAATATTCATGGGTGACATGACTGCCAGGCAGTTGGAACTTAGCGCTACCTATCATTGGCTATTAAGAGTTGCTGATTTAGACAGAAGCGCCGCGGAAAAAAAATTGGTGAAATTAAAAGATTCGTCAGAGTCTGAACTAACCTATGTTATAAATAAATTTAAGGAATATGAGCAAATTAAGAAAAATTACAAACAAGGAAGCTGAAAAATATATTCCAAAAGAAGAATTGAAATACGCTCAAAAACTTGGTACCTATAAGCTTGAAAATACAAAGCGATTTAGTGAGCGTGATGATTCGCTGATTAACATAGAGATTGCTTTTAGGAAATGCAAGAGGGTGGGCGTGTTTGATTAAGCTTATGAGGAAAGAAAGAGAGAACAAAATTAGATGGTATTATGACGCTTGCACGCTTGATGAAAGATTTTATCAAATATTTGTTCGCGATTTAACCGGTAAACATTGTTCCAGAAAAGGAATTATCAGTCATCTTGCCCTAGGAGAAGCTTACGGAAATGTATTTGAAAAAGGCAGAGAAGAAACTGAAGCTTTTTTGGGGCTGATTGAAAATTTAAGACAATACATAGAAATTGTCGGTAATGACGTGGATGATGATTTGATTAGGAATATTCAAGGAATAGTATCGTCCAGGGTGGACATAACTGATGTTATACATCTTGCTACCGCGATAGAAAATGATTGTCAAAATGTTTTTTCGATTGATGGGGATTTGGCTGATATACCAAGAAAAAAGAAATCCAGAATAAAAGTATTAGCTAGTGAGCATGGTATTGATGATTTTTCCATCACCAGAATGGAGGTTTAAAAAAATTAATATGGGATGGTGGTACTACTATATTTTCTAAATCAAAATTAGAAGAATTTAGGAAAATAAATTTAAAATAATTTTAAGAGCAAAACCCTGATTTTAAAATCGGGGTTTTTTGATTTAAGTATATATTTTAATACAGATTATAATCTAGATTAATTTTCAAATTATATGACAAGAAGAAAAACGGAAAATAAAAATATTCGTAAAATATTTAAGAGCGGCGCTAGCTATGCTGTTACCATCCCCTTGGAAATTGCTAAAAACCTTAAAATCAAAAAGGGTCAAAAAGTGGTGGTGAAGCAGCGGGGAAAGAAGATCGTTATTGAGGATTGGAGATAAAATAATTTAAAATTAATTTTTTAACATGAAAATCGTCAAAATAGGCTTTTTTATTTGACTAAAATAGATAAAAAGTGTTAAAGTGAAGAAAGAAATTGGTTAATCCCCAAACTTAAGATCTAGGTTTGGGGTTTTTTTATTAATAATTAAATTAAACCATAGGTTATAAATCTATTTTAAAATTAACAAACACTTGGCTAGGAGGGGGGGGTGAGAATATGAAAAATAAATTAATTTTAAGTTTAGTGGTTGGCTTGGTTGTAGCCACCCTACCTGTACCTGCTTTAGCCTGGGGTTCTGCTACCCATTTATACCTTAGTGAAAAGCTGGGAAACAAAGACGGAGTGACGGATCAGCAAGAGATGTATGGCGCCACCTTGGTAGATGTGTTTAATCTGATGTTTGGCCATCCCTACCAGCCCTATTTGTGGAATGAAACACATTACGGGTTTATGAAATTAGTTGAGGCGGCTGAGCCGGAAGAAATGGCTTTGGCTTATGGATTTGCCAGCCATAACGAAGCCTGGGGAGCAGATCATACTGCCCATATTGATGCTTTAACTATTGAAGGAGAAGGCGGGTATGTAATTATAAAGAGCCAGGAATTAGCCCCTATTTTAGCGCCGGAGATAAGAGCATCTTTAGAACAACTAGTTTTTATTGTATATGAAATGGTACCGCCTTATCCCGCAGACATAGAACTATTGATCCAGCAAGCAGTTCAAGAGATGTCTTTTATGTTAGCTGACAATGGCGTAGAAAGCGCAGTTGATTATTTAGTAGGCCAGAATGAAGATAAAAAAGTAGGCGATAGAATGTTTGGCTCTGCCCAGGACAGAGATTCTTTTGTTCCTTTGTTATTAGTTGAAGCGTATGCAGAAGGTCTTGCTAGTCAACCGGGTATGACATATGAAACTGCCAGTAATTTAATAATGGCCACTGAAGCTGCTTTTCAAACTCAAATGATGAGTTATGGTTTGGCCTTAGCGCAAGAAGATCCAGGAGATATAAAGGAGGCAATGGCCGAGCAAGGCGCCGTGTTAGCTATCATGATAATAGAAGCCGAGTATGGAATTACCGTACCACTAGCTTTGTATCCGTTAATATTTCAAGAAGTAAAAAATTTAATGATTTTTACCCTGAATCAAGCTATCGAAGTAGTGGAAGATGATTATGTTGAGGAACTGGAAGCCACCCAAAAATATATAAAGAAACAGTTGAATGCACACAAGATAAAGACTTATCGTAAATAAATTAAGATGTAATGTATTGATTCCGCACCACCCAGAGTGCGGGGCAAGCAAGACAAGGCCTTTTAGACAGGCAAGTCTTGTGATTTGATATATCCGCCATTTGATGCAAATGGTAGTTATTTCATCCCGTAAATTGACGGGACAAGCCCTCCTCCGCCTAGGGCTACGGCGAGGCAAGAAGATTGTTATTGAGGACTGGGAGAAATAATTTACAATTTTTTTAATAAACAAGGGATAGAGTTTGTGACAGCGCGCTACCAGCCGCTGTTTTTGATTTTTAGCTGTATAAAAGTCAAGTTTTTTAACATGTGTTTACATTTATGTAAAAATATGCTACATTATATATAGCAGTATAACAACTGTTAATAAGCAAATAGCCTTGAATATATTAACATATTTTTATTCAATTAAAGCAATTATTATGCTTACCCCAAAAAAATTAGGTCAAAAAATTAAAGAAATTAGGAAAAAGCTTGGTTATAGCCAGGATTTTATTGCTGGCGAACTAGGAATAAATCGTCAGGCAGTTATTAGTTTTGAATCCGGAAAACGGAAAATAGACAGTTTTGAGCTTTTCAAGATCGCTAAATTTTTTAATGTGAGCGTAGG
>JAGLPO010000058.1 GCA_023137275.1 Candidatus Parcubacteria bacterium
TATTAGAAGAAAAAGAACCACAGCCTCAAAAATTTCAACAAGCAATAATACATTTGCGCAACAAGGAAAAAATATCAGAGCAAGGGAAGAAAAGCCTTGATGAATTCCAAAGGATCTGCGGAGATTTTAATTTCCTTAAATCTATCCAGTAATATGAAACAAAATAACATCTACAATGAGGCCATAAGGCTGGCCGCGGACAAAAGGCGTGAGCTTAATATAGGTAATGATGGCATTAAAGACATTTTTTCATTACTTGAAAGCCAGGGATTGTTTATCGTGCGCATGCCAATCAATTGCGAAGATCTTTCCGGTGCTTTTTTTTATGACAAAGATAATAAAATTGGAAAGGTATTAATAAACAGTAACCGCACAAGAGGGCATCAAATTTTTACCGCTGCCCATGAATATTGCCATTATCTTTTGGACAAAGACAAGAAATTGATAATTGAGAATGACAAAGACAAAAAATTGCCAATTGAGAAAAGGGCGGATTGTTTTGCCGCGCATTTTTTAATGCCCCAGGAGGGGATAAATTATTATATCAATTCAATCATAGATAATAAAACAAACCAATTGGATGATGTTGAATTAGTTAAGGTTAGGAATGAGTTCAAGGCAAGTTGGTTAGCCACAATTTATCATCTGGGTAATTTAGGATATCGTTTTAATAAACCGATAGATAAAAAAATAAAAGATACAGCTGAATTAAATCGGTTGGCGTTGCAGATGGGATATAAGGCGGAAAGAAAATTTAATACAGAGAAAACCCTGCTTTCAGCGGAATATAACCGTATGGCTTTTAATTCCTATTTTAATAAAAAAATATCCCTTAATCGGTTAGCGGAATTTTTGCGAATATCATATGATGAGGCGAAAGACAAAATAGCGGAAATAAAAAATAATGGAAATTTTGATAAATAAAAAATAATTTAATATAGATTATAATATAGATTAAAAATCATATGACAAGAAGAAAAACGGAAAATAAAAATATTCGTAAAGTTTTTAAGAGCGGTGCTAGCTATGCTGTTACCATCCCCTTGGAAATTGCCAAAAACCTTAAAATTAGAAAAGCACCCGCCTTCGCATAAAGCTACGGCGAGGCAAGCAAAAGGTGGTGGTGAAGCAGCGGGGGAAGAAGATTGTTATTGAGGATTGGACGTGAAATAATTAAGAATTAAAAATTAACCTTTTAATATAAAATTGTGACAAAAAAACCGATAACAAAATTTATTAAGCGTGAAAAAAGAGAAGACTTTGATCTTGTGTGGCAGGATATGCAGGCAGCTTCGGCTAAGGATATTTTAAAAGAACTTGGACCTATTTCCAAGGAAGAAGCCGAGTATTATCAAAATTTATAAATAGGATATATTAACAACAAACTAACTAAAAACCACTCCCCAGGACCCCACATACGCTGAAGATTCGGGAGGACAAGAAGAAAAGGGTGGTTTTTTATAAACTTGACAAAAAATGTAAGTGTGGTAAAATAATACCACACTTTATTAATTCTCCCCATGCTAACCATAGATTACCATGCTTATCTATGTTAATAGATGGATAAAATCTATGAAAAAAAGTTTACAAAAATTCGGTGAAACCTTAAAAGAATTAAGGTTAAAAAAGCGCTTAAGTTTAAGGGAAGTATGCAAAGCCACCGGTTATGACCCGAGCAATTGGAGCAAAATCGAACGGGGTTTGATACCGCCGCCGGATGGAAAAACAATGGTCAAGTGGTCCAAAGTCCTCGGACTAAACCAGGAAAAACAAAGGGAATTCATTGATGAAGCCAAAGTCGCGCAAGGCGCCATCCCGGAAGACATCCTTTACGACAAGGGCGCGATTGAGTGTCTGCCCGCCTTTTTCCGTACCCTTAGGAACGAAAAGCCAACCAAGGAAGAAATTGACAACTTGATCAAATTAATTAAGAGCTCTTAAACTAATGGATTATAAAGAATTCAAAGCGCCTTTTATATCTAATGAGGATATAAAAGGGCAGGCTGATTTATTTAGAAAAAAATATTGGGGTGATATCATTCCGGTAGAGATCGAGATTATCATTGAAGGAAAATTAGCCATTGAAATAATACCCGTACCCGGCCTTAAGCGGCAATGCAATGCTGACGCTTTTATTTCTTCTGACTGGAAAAGCGTTTCTGTAGATAACGAAAAGTATATGGACGAAAGTTATTATAACCGCCTTCGGTTTTCCATCGCCCATGAGATCGGCCATTTGGCTTTACATAAAAATTTATATAAAGATTTGAAAATTTGTAGCTTAGATGATTTTCGCAGTTTTCAAAATGACGTTCCGGGCAATCAGTACGGTTATATCGAAACTCAAGCCAATAAATTTGCCAGCTATTTCCTAATTCCAAGAAATAAATTAGCCAAAGAGCGGGCTTTAATAATAAGAGCATATGATGAAATAGCTGATTATGACATAAACTTAATAAATAGCTATATTGCCACCCCCTTAGGTAAAAAATTCGGCGTATCGGCAGAAGCCATGGAGATTGCATTAAAATAGTAAAAATAAGTTAATATAGATTATAATATAGATTAAAATTAACTTTATAATTTATGACAAGAAGAAAAACGGAAAATAAAAATATTCGTAAAGTTTTTAAGAGCGGTGCTAGCTATGCTGTTACCATCCCCTTGGAAATTGCCAAAAACCTTAAAATTAGAAAAGCACCCGCCTTCGCATAAAGCTACGGCGAGGCAAGCAAAAGGTGGTGGTGAAGCAGCGGGGGAGCAAGATTGTTATTGAGGATTGGACGTGAGATAATTAAAAATTAATTTTTAATCTGAAAATCGCTTTTCATGGCGGTTTTTATTATAATAAAATTAGTAAATAAAAATCGTAAATAAAATAAAAAATAGTATAGCCCGAGATTAAAGGAATTATAATAATGTTTAAAATCCGTACACTAGGTGTTTACATTTTTGACATTTTGTGATATAGTGTTAGTAATATAAAAAGTAATAAAAATTCTATGAATATTAAATTTATCAAAAAACTTAGAACAGATAATGGTTATTCGCAGGCCCATGTCGCGAAAGAAATTAACATGTCTCGCGCTTCGTATATTTCAGTTGAGCAAGGCAAAAGACAATTAACTCTTAACGAAGCAGATGCTTTAAGCAAGTTATACAGAATCACAATCAGCGATTTGGTGACAAATAACAAAAAGAAGTATAAAAAATATGAACAAATGCTTTTTGCCTTTTTGCGTTCCATGGGTGGCGATAGAAAAGTTCCAAAAACAAAATTAGCAAAATTGCTTTACCTGTCTGATTTTGCCTGGTTTTATAATCATCATGAAAGCATGAGCGGTTTGGAGTACAGAAAGATTGAACATGGGCCGGTTCCTGATTATTATTTTAGACTCATAGAAGAGCTTGATGGTGATGACAAAATATCAATTGAGCACAAAGACAAGGCCTTGCTAATATCAGAAACAAGAGTCGGTGAAAAAGTGGCTGATGATTTATTAAATTCTGAAGAAAAAAAATTAATTAAAAAAATCGTCAAAAGATGGGAGGACAAGAATACAAAAGAAATTGTTGGTTTCGCGCATAGCCAGATCCCTTATGTATTTGTAGACAAAGGAGAAATAATTCCCTATGAATTAATTACTCAAGAAGATCCGGCTCATGTCTATTAAATATACTGTAAAAATTGAACCATTTGCAGAATCTCATTATTTGAAAAAGATCAGCAAAAAATTTAGAAAAAATTATGCCAAAATTTGAAATTTGCAGTAAAAACGGATTTTTTAAACAGTCTCTAAGAGCCCGAATTAAATTATTCGGAATTATTATAGCATCGTTGTTTTTTTTAATTTTATTGCAGGGCTCTGTATTTGCCTGGTGTTTCTTTTTTATGGATAACCGCGCAGTATCTGATGATTTTGCAAAACACCAACCAATGCCAGGCGCGGAGAGCGCGTATAGGGATGATCTTGAAAAGGCGATAACCGAGTATTTGGAAGTTCAGGCAAGCATCAATGACGGAGTTAAAGAAAATTTAACTCTTTCAGCTGAAATCGCCAGCAAAACAAAAATCGTGGTTAATAAACCAGTGGTTTTGGGTGTTAGCAATTTTCAAAAAAATGAATTGAACAGAAACGAAAGGATCGCCCGCGGAGTCAGCACTTTTTGGGAAATAGGCCGCGATAAACATATAGCTGAGGCGTTAAGGATCAATGAAGAGGATTTAAAGTATATTAGCCTGGCCAGGCAGGGTGTAAATTTTGCTTTGGTTGATTTGGATAAATTGGCAATAAGCATCCCAAAAAATTATGCAGCAGAAACGCAATTTGCTAAAAAATTAACCCGGTACTATCAAGGTTTGGAAAAATTTTTATATCAATTAAAATTGTATAAAGAATTTAACAACAATCAGATAAAGGAAGTCTCAGACATCAGGATCGCGGAATTTTCCGAAAAGATAATGGATTATTACAGGCGAAGTTTTGGATTGAACGACGAAACAAAGTTTCAATATTTAACAAATACACGCGGCCAAGCAGAAGAGATATATAAAGAAGGCGTTACTGTTCTTGAAGATTCGTCTGTTAATTTAGAAGACAGCCTAATACCTTTGGATTTTGTTGACCCGGATATTTTGGCAGAACTGGCCAGCTTGCGAATTGAATTATATAGTGGATTGGCTATAAATTTTCAACAAAATGCGGATAATTTAAAGCAAAATAATACGACGACGCCGGCAGAATCCAAAAATGCGATCACTTATGAAGATTTATTAAGGATCAAAAAGGAAATAGGCCAAAGCCTTTTAAGGCTAAAAGTATCGTCAAATCTTTCAAATATTTTTAACCAAGTAGCTTTGATTGACAGAAAAATCAAAGATGCCCTGCCTAACATAAAGAAAAAATATAATTTCTTGATAAAAAATGACCAGCCGTACCTGAAAGACCTTATGGCAGAGTATGTCAGAGGAAAGAGCGAGATGCTGTCTCAAGTTGAGGAATATGTTGAAACAGTGGAAAAAGAGCTGCCAAGTTTTAAATTAGGAATATCTACTGTTACCTTGAATATACCTGTTCCAAAATTAAAAATATCTTTGATCACAACCAAAGAATGCAATAGAGGCGTGATTTTTAATTTAAAATCGCCATCCGGATCTATCATTAGCCCAAAAAATTTGTTTTTATATGATAATATTATTTACGGTACTGCTTTTAATACACACTTTTTTGTAATTACTGATCCGGAAATAGGTAAATGGGAAGAAAGCGTAAAATTGCCGCCTGGATGCAAGGATTTTAGATTTGAAGCTATAGTGATAAACTAAATTGGTTAGGGGGAGGGGCAGGATTTTTTATTCCAGTTTGATTATTTTGTATTCGCGCAGTTTATTGTTAATTTTAATTTGCACCCTGTCTCCTGCCCGGCGCCCCATTAAGGCGGCGCCAAGCGGAGAGTGATGAGAGATTATGCCGGCTGTCGGACTGGTTTCACTGGAACCGAGAATAAGAAAAGTTTTTTGCTTGTTGTTTACTTCAACGCTTACCCTGGATCCGAGCGCGACCATGTCTTTGCTTGCTTTAGTATCAATCATAACAGCGCGCTTTAAGTGGTCTTCAATATCAATAATGCGCTGGTTAATGCCCCGAAGACGTCCCTTGGCCATAGAGTAGGCCGCGTTTTCGGAAAAATCCCCGTCAAGCGCCAGCCGTTTAACCTCTTTGATGGCATGCGGTTGGCTAAAATTTTTCAGCCTGTCCAGCTTTGCTTGCAGCTCATGATATTTAGCCGGCGTAAGGCAGGGGTCTGGTTTTTGCCCGGTGTATTTACCGGGTTTTCTTATTGGAGTTCGCATGTTATTTATTATAATTACAATGGAAAATTAAGTAAAGATTAGAACAGGGCGGAGATTATTCGCTAAAACTATGGTTTTTGTTATAATTGAGTTAGATAATAATAAATTTGTTACGCAGTGATTTTACTATAGTTAATAACTAAACTTTGGCACTTTTTAAAACAGTATTTTTTATAGTAACATTCAATTTCGCTAATATTGTTTATTTTCTTGCTGCGGAACTCGCTATCGCTCAAACAGCCTCGTTTCAAAAATAAACAATATTAGCGAAATCTATAAAAAATGCCAAAGTTTAGTTAATAACCAATGAACACTAAAGAGCTAAAAAAATTAAACATTCCTAGATCTCCCGGGTGTTATCAGTTTAAGGGCTTGCGCGGTAAGATTATTTATATTGGGAAAGCGGCTGATCTTAGGTCTCGGGTCAGTTCATACTGGCGAGCAAGCGCCAACCATACGCCGGCCAAAAAGAAGATGCTATCCGAGATCAAAAGCATAGAATGGATAGAGGCTGATACCGAGATTGAGGCTTTGCTTCTGGAGTCAAATTTGATCAAGAAACATCAGCCGGTTTACAATATAGATATGCGGGATGATAAGCGTTTTTGTTATATTAAAATCTCTACTGAAGACGAAATCCCCGGCGTTTTTATAACGCGAAAGATTGACAAGGCCGGCAAGTATTTTGGCCCGTTCACGGCCGCGCAGGCAGTGCGGGAAACCGTAAAGGCAATCAGGAAAATCTGGCCTTTCTGTACCGAGCGGAAGATCAAAGCCAAGCCGTGTTTTTATTATCAAATTAATCGCTGCCTGGGTCCTTGCGGCAATATGGTTGAGATTGATGAATATAAAAGAGAAGTAATAGCGCCGATAATTAAATTTTTATCAGGAAATAAGAAACAAATAATAAAAAATATTGAAAAAGAAATTAAAGAATTAACCGTAGAGACGCATTGCAATGCGTCTTTGGATAAAGAAAAACGTTTGCAACATCTAAAATACAAATTATTAAACATGCAAAAAGTATTAGCGCATACGAATATTTTGTCCATTGTTGAGAAGTACGCGGCTGACGTGGTGGAATTAGCCAAGGTATTATCACTTCCCAAAGTGCCGGAGCGGATAGAGGGCTATGATATTTCAAATATTTTTGGACGCGCCGCAGTCGGCTCAATGGTGGTTTTTAAGAATGGCGAGCCGGATAAAAACGAGTATCGGAAATTTAAAATTAAAGTCGGACCCTCCTTCGCTAAGGCTTCGGCGGACAAGCAAGGAAAAGGAAAAATGGGCGATGTACAAATGATGCAAGAGGTGTTGGAACGACGATTTAATAATGACTGGCCGTTGCCGGATTTGATAATAATTGACGGCGGAAAGGGCCAGCTTAATGGCGCGCTTAAAGAGATAAAGAAAGCTAATCTGAATATTCCGGTTATCGCGGTTAGTAAGGGTGCCGGTTTGCGCTCGGCAGCCGCGCCTGACAAGATATTTTTTCCGGGTGAGAAAAAACCTTTGGAATTATCCCTGGCCTCACCGGCACTTCACGTGATCAAGCGCGTCCGCGACGAAGCCCATCGTTTTGCCATTAAATATCATCAGTTATTAAGAAAAAAGAAGTTTTTAAAATAAAATTATATAAATATTTAGATTTTTTGTTTTAATTAACTCATGTTAAGCTCTTATCACGTAAAAAAAGTTAT
>JAGLPO010000059.1 GCA_023137275.1 Candidatus Parcubacteria bacterium
TAATAAATTCCGCTTCAATGCCGTTGGCCTTGAGCGCGTCAACCTGATCTTTCATTAAAGCGATCAAAGGAGAAATAACCAAAGTTATTCCGGAAAATTTCAAAGCCGGCAATTGATAGCACAAAGATTTGCCCCCGCCGGTCGGCATTAAAACAAAAGCGTCTTTTTTATTTATAACATTATCAATAATTTCCGCCTGCAATGGCCGAAATTCATCATAACCGAAATATTTTTTTAATAAGGTTTTCATTTAAATTAATTTTTTTATTTAACTAATCTTTTGACTTCTTCTTCCAGTTCTTCTTTTTTCGGTAAATATAATTGATATTTTGAAACAAAAAGTTGATTTGAAATTCCTCCAAGAGCGTATTCAATTTTTATTTCATCCTTGTCTTTTCCTAAAACAATTCCAATCGGCGAATTGTCATCATTTTCATTCTCCTCTTTTGTAAAGTAATTGAGATACATATTCATTTGTCCTATGTCTGTGTGGTTAATTTCATTGATTTTAAGATCAATCAAAACAAAACATTTCAAAATACGATGATAAAAAACCAAATCAACATAAAAATGTTTTTCTTTAAAGCTAATACGAAATTGTCTTTTTACAAAAGTAAAACCTTTGCCAAGTTCCAGTAAAAACATCTGCAGATTATCAATGATTTTTTGTTCCAATTCCTTTTCTGAATATTTGTGATTTTCCGGAATTCCTAAAAATTCAAGTACATACGGTTCTTTGATAATATCCTCTGCCTGTTTAATTGATTGTCCTTTTTTTGACATTTTTAAAATTCCTTTTTTATCTTTGCTTAATGCAATTCTTTCAAAAAGCGCGGAATTTTTTTGTCTATTTAATTCACGAATTGACCATTTTTCTTTGATGCATTGTTTTTCATAAAAACTGCGAGCCAACTTATCATCTATACCGATAAATTGAATATAGTGGCTCCAACTTAATTCGGCAGACACTGTCTGCCATTTTGGATAAGCCACATAAAAACGCCTCATATCTAAAACATTTCTCCTGCTAAATCCTTTTCCGAATTGAGACTTTAAATCTTGCGCGAGTTTATCTAAAAGTTCTGTTCCATATTCAGCGGTAATTTTTCCATCTTGTTCAAATTCAACAATTCTTTTCCCAACTTCCCAATATGTTTTTACAAGAATATTATTCACTGCTTGATATGCTTGTCTTTTTCCTTGCTTAAGAATTAACCCAATATCTTGTATAAGATTTTTGTAGTTTTGTTGTGAATGTAATTTAGTCATAATTTTAATGTGGGTCTTGTCCCAAGTGAGTGGGTAAATATTTCAAAAATTTGGGTCGGAAGAAAATTTTACTCCCTATTATCATAATATAGGAAATTTTCTGGAGCCACTTATCGCGTTGTTATTTGATGTATGTGTTTTTCTTTGATTTGCGAATGCAAATCACTTTTAAAAAGAATTAAATTTTGTTTTTTCGTTTTTGGCAAAAGGAAGAGGGGAATTAAAGGGGTGAATTCCCTTTGCCTAAAACTCCTTTATTTTAAATTTTTTGAAATATGATCAAAAATTTCTTTAAATGCATCTTTTGTTTTTTTGGATATTTGTTCAATTTGTATTTCTTCTTTTTTAACTTTTTCAAAAAATATTTTAGAAAAAAGAATTTTATTTTTTTTACCTACTACGTCTACCTTGTTTTTAGCTTCTGTGCAATTAGCTATGGTGTCGTTAATTAATTTTAAATCTTCGCAACTAAAAATATTTTCAATACCATTAACGCCATTAATAATTTTAATTTTTTTACTAGCCTCTTCTTCGTTGTCGTCGAATAACTCTTTCTTAAGATTATTATATGTTTCTGTTGAGTTTCTTCCGGCATCCATAACAAGAAGCCAGCTTAAGCCATACCCGATACAAAAAGAAATAAGATGATTTATTTTTCCATCTTTTATTCCTATCCCTGGTACGAATTCATAGTTGTTTTTATCTTCAAGAAGATGTTTCATTCCTTTAAAATACCAAAAATCAGATAGTCCTTCTACGATTACATTTTTTTGCTTTAAGATTCCAAATTCTTTTAATGGTTCAAGCCCCATTGCTTCTGAAATGGGTTGTAAGGCATCCTTTTTATTTTTTGTGTTTAATTTAGTGGTGGTTAATTTTTCTATAATAGTACCGCTTTTTTCGTTGTTCAAAACAAGACTTATGCTATTCAGATTGTTTGTATTGATTAGTGTTGGTGAATGGGTTGAAAAAATTATTTGATGGTTTTTGGAAACTAAATATTCAAATAGATCTAATATGTTTTTTTGCGCTTTTATATGTAAGTACAAACCAGGTTCATCAAGTAAAATAATCAATTGTCTTCCCTCTGATTTAGATTTTAATTCTAGCCAAACAGAAAGAAACCATATAACACCTTTACTTCTTTTACGTAGTGGTAAAAATTCATTCTTTTTTGTTTCTATTGTGAAATTAACATATGATTTGCCTTCGTCTCTTTTCTGAAAATCTGCCTTTATATTGACTTCGTTATTTCCGTATATTCTTTGACTCCAATCTTTCTGGAATGTGGCAGAAATGATATTGTTTTTTTTCTCTGATAGAGAGTTTCTTTGAGCATCGGTTAAATTATCCATCTTAACTAAATCTATATCAACAAGTTTTTCAAAATTCCTAACCGCTGAATAGCCCTTTGCTTCTTTATTTTTTGTTTTTAAATCAGAAATTAATATTTGATCGGGTAATAAATCTCTGAAATCGTTAAATAAAATAATCTCTGGAGAAATTGAAAAAAGAATATTAGCAATTTTTTCATTATCATTGTCATCAATATCAAGATAAGGTGCCTCTTTTTTTAATCCTTCATCATCCTCGGAAACTTGAATTTTTATTGCTGATTTAATTATGTTTAATAATGTTTTGCTAATTTCGATTGTAAGTTTTTTATCATCACCCTTGTCGTGGTCATACGATTTTATTATGGTGTATAAATCTAATTTTTCTTTTAATATTTCTAATTTGAAAATATTATCTTCATCCTCAAGCGACAATTCATATTCTTCAATAACCTTTTCATTGAATTTTTCATAGAAGGCGTCAATATCGGTTATTTTATAAGTACATTCAACGGTTTGTACTCTGTTTTTAGTTTCATTTACAAAAGGAATGGTATCGGAATCAAAATTTTCATTTTCATATGCGTCAAGCGCTTCTAGGGCTGAGCTTTTTCCAGCCTCGTTTTGCCCAGCTATGATAAAAATATCATCAGAAACAGATGCTTCCTTAGTATCAATAATTGATTTATAGTTTTTTATTCTAAAATTTATTAATTTCATATTTTTTATTTAATTTTTGGAGCGGAGCGGAGAAACTCATTATTCCCCCTCTTTAATAAACAGAAAACAAAATTTAATTCTTTTTAAGAGTAGGCGTTAGCCGAAAAGAAAAACATATATTTCAGCTAACATTTGGTATATCTGAAGTTTTTGCCTCTCTTCATTATTATAATTCATAAAGAAAAGAGAGGATTAAAATTTGGGTGGAGATAAAAAATAATATTGATGGTCGTGCGAGATAGCAAGAAACAATATTGCTATCTCGCCTTAATTTTAGTCATTGCAAAGAATCATGACTCTATGGTCTCTAACAAAAGTACCCATAGTGTCGTAGCCTTCAATGCTATTCGCCAAATCATAAGCTTTCTCTTTCTTAACTAAATCTGCCAATATCAAGCTGCCGTCAGGGTTTTCTTTCAATATCGCGACCATTTCCACATTGCCAAAGTTCTGAAAAACTTGCATTAACGCATTAGCTGTTTTCATGTTGCCTCCTTTAAGTTGAGTAAAAGACCATCAATATTATTTTTTATCGTAACCGCATATACTTTGTTGTGTGTAGTTTTTGAAAAAATTAATTATCTCTTTTTTCAAAAATTTCATATAACATTAGGTATATCTGAAGTTTTTGCCTCTCTTCATTATTATAATTTATAAAGAAAAGAGAGGCAAAAATTTGGGTGAAAGAAATTTATCTTCCTATTTATTATTTCTCTTTAAGCGGTAGTGAAAGAGAAAATTTAGATTATGTAAATTTCTGGAACCGCATATGCAGGTGTTATATGAGGGTTCTTTTTGGCTTCCTTATTCTATTTATTTTAGAGCCAAAAAGAAAGCGCAGCGCCCCCTTGAGTTTTCTTTAAGAATTTTATCCGCTTAAAAAAACTTTTATTTTTGGTCGTGTAATTTCAGATTTTCAATCATTCTTTTAACATAAATATCAAGAATTCTTTTTCCAATATCTTTATTAGTTATCCATTTAGGGTGATTATCAGCTATTCCATTTGGACATTTTTCAACCAAATTATCAGTTTCAAAAGGATCTTCAACTTTAGTTTTTAGATAATTTTTTGGAGGTAATTTTACCAACTTTTCATCAATAACAAGCATGTTTGATATTTCAGAATTCCCAGCATGCCAGTCAAGACTCCCGTTTAAAATATTTTTTTCTATATATTCATCATCTTCTTTTTCTTTATCTTCGTAAGGGCCAAGAAATCTGGCTTCAATATGTACAATATTTATATCATTAAATTTTTCCTCTCTTATAAAATTTTTAATTGAAAAATAATTCCCTCCATGACAAGAAAAAATAAAAATATTCCTTGCTCTGTCTTTTAACGAATTACAAATATCAAACATCACTGCTTTTAAAGTTTCTTCGGTCAACCAAAGAGTCCCATAAAAGCCTCTATGCTCTTGAGACTTTGAAACTTCTAAAGTTGGTAAAATTATTAATTCTGGAAATTCTTTTGAAACTTTCTGAACCAAATAATCTGTAATATAAGTATCTGTTCCAAATGGAATAAATGGACCATGTTGTTCTGTTGCTCCTATCGGAAAAAGAAAATCATACTTCTGACCTTCTTGAAAATCTGTTGCTTTTAGTTTTTTTAATCTCATATTTTATTTAGTGGTAAAAAATAAAAGTTTTTCAATTATATTTTAAAATTTTTAAAGAAAATTTCATACAACAAGTTATATGCGAATTTAGTAATGTTTTATTTAATCTTGCTTAAAATTATATACGAAATATATAAATAAAACAAGCGATTAGCGGTTATATTATACTATTCTTTTTGCCTGGATTTGGCTGTAAAAAATAATTATTTTATTTTAACCTTTGTTTCCAGCGTAATCGCTCCGGTTCCTATGTACTGCTTTATTTCTTGCGCTAACTTTTGCGTGCCGGTTGAAAATTGCTTGGCGTATTCATTTAAGACGGATTTCTTGATTACCCTTAGGTCAAGCTCTTTTATAACAAGCGCGGCTTTGCCTCGGCTAACCATATAAAGCTGGTCAAGCAAGGCTTTTTCCGGTTCGGCAATATAAATATTATTTTTTAACGCATAGCCAAAATACAGTTCTTTTTTAAGCTGGCGAAATTCAATCTCTGTTTCTCCAAGAGTAAATCGTTTCGGCGGTTTTGTGGTAGCGAAAGTTTGAGTATAGGGCAGCTGGCTTAAAATTCCATAATAAGAAAGCGCGCTTTCAAAAGACAAATAAGACGGATAATATAATTGGTTGGCGATTTTTTCAATTTTAAGCGAAGAATCGGCCAGAGCGTAAACCCCGCGCCTTAAACGAATAAGAATGCCTTGATCTGTAAAACGTGACAAAGCAACCTTCAAGCTTGGCCGGGAAAGTTCGGTTATTTTTTCTAAATCAGCGATGGTAAAATAATCGCGATTAAAATTTTTTAGTTTTTTGATAAAATTTAGAGCTTTCATTTTTTTTGAACGGGCGCTAGCCATTCTTTTAAAAGTTTCCATTGTTTTTTAGGCAATAATTTGTGCAAGTCCCGCTTTACCTCTCTTGCGGAAATTCCGGAGAAATCCATCATCCTTGATTTTCCAAATTTTTGGCCGATAAACCATAGATCAAAAATATCACGTATCCGCGGCGGCGAAATAGACAGCTTTTCTTTTTCTATCCGTTCTAGCGTGGCTACTTGAGCCAGGACGGTAATCGGCGTTATTTCGCTGGATAATTGCATCAGGATGTAGTCTTTTTCTTTTTCCCACTTGCCTTTTCTGCGGGATATTTCTATTTTAATGCTGATTGCCCGCTCCAGTGACGGATCTGTCACTTTAAATTGAGCGTAAAGCGTATAATATTTTTGCAAGGCTTCAACAAGCTTCAAATTCGGCACCATTCTCGCTGACTCCTCGCACCACGCTTTAAAATCCTGTTCTTTGATATTCTTAAATTGGGTAAAATCCAGATCATCAGAATAACGCGGCGATTTATACGCCAACCGCAACGCTGTGCCTCCGCGGAAAACAATATCATTGCCGAAATTGCTTTGAAAAATACGGTTAAGTAGAATCATTTCATATTCTTCCCTAACAATTTGCGGAATGGCGATGCCTAATTCCTGCTGTTTTTTTAGCGCTAATTGTTTATTCATTATGTTTGCTGTTAGTTAACAATATTGTTATCTTACTAATAAGTATATAGGATAATAATTTTTTGTCAAATTCTGCCTTAATTAACAAACAATAAATTGTTTTTAGGGGTAATATTTTGCGCAACCTTTAAAAATGGATGATGAAAAGTCAGTTTGATCTGGCTTGGAGTATTTCCAAGCAGGCATAAAAATTTATTTTTATCGATCCATTCACACACGTATTTATAATATTTAAAAAACCGCCCCAATCCGCCAGCCGGCGGAGGGGTGGTTTTTGATTTGAAAGAGAGAATAATTTTTTTTCAAGCTCTTTAATAAAAGATGTCAAGGTAAGATTAACGGTAGATTTAAGAGATTTAAGCTTGACAAATTAGATTTTTAAAGCTTATAATAAAATAAAAACAATAATAACAACAAAAAAGGGAAGTAATAAAGTGCTTAACAAAAAATTTTATTCAATATTTTTTTCCATTTTTATTTTAGGGGGAACTTCTGTAGCAGCACAGAGCGGGGATTGGACAGATTTTTTTTTAACAATCATTGGGCTTTTCCTTATTTCTGTTTCTTTAATGTTTACAGGAACGTTCATTATAATATTTTTAATAACTCGTTATTCTGTTCCATTGGAAGGATAGAAATGGTTTTGTTTAAGGTCGCATCATCGTTATTGCGGCCTAATTTTTTTTCTCAAAACAACGGGATAAATAATCTATTTTTAATATCACATTTTAAATTATCCTGTAAATAGAAAAAATACATATAAGTATTTTCATAATAATCTTTCACAAAAGACTGGGGTAAGCGCTTGCATTTGCTCTTGCTGTTTTTTATTTCCATAGCAAACATTTTCCCTTCGCCAATATCAACAACAAAATCAACTTCATTTTTATTTTTATCTCTCCAATATTGCGCGCTATGTCCATTTTTTATAATTTGCGTCCAAAAAGCGTTTTCCAATAAAGCGCCTTTGTCTGTTCTTGAATTTAAAAACCTAAAATCATTTACAATATAATTTCTTAAGCCGGTATCATAAAAAAACACCTTTTTATTTTTTACAATCTCCTTTCTTTTGTTTGTGTAAAAAGGACGTATAAAATCACAAATATAAGTTTTTGATAAAAAATTAAAATATTTTTTTAAAGTCGGCAAAGAAAATTCCGAGATCCTGCTCAACTCGTTATATTCAATTGTATTCCCGACTTGCAGCGCTAACGCCTTTATTAAATTATTTAATTTATAATCATCAATCAACCCTAAAATACTTTTAACATCCCTTAAAAAATAAGTATTATAAATATTTTTTAAAATTTCTTGCTTGTCTCGCAAATCATCTGTTAAAACAACTTGCGGGTAGCCGCCCCAAACAGCATAATCTTCATAATAATTTTTTAAAGCGTTTTCTTCTTCTTTGGATATTTGTTGAATTTTTATGTTTTTTAAATCAATTTTTAATTGCGAATAGATATTAGCGTAATTTTTATCTTTATAAAGCAGGAATTCAGAAAAATCAAAAGGATACATCTGCAGTACAAAAATCCTGCCGACTAAAAATTTAATCGCTTTAATTGTCAAGTCAGTTGCCGAAGAGCCGGATATAATGATTTTCGTTCCATATAAATCATATAAATATTTTAATAACTTGCCGCCGTTTTTCGCGTATTGAAATTCATCAATAAAAACATATTTATTTTCAACAACATAAACTTTTGCAAATCGCTTTATATTGTTTTCAAACAAAGATAAGACTTCCTGATCTTCAAAATTTAAAAAAACTTTTTTTTCTTGTTTAAGCGAATTAAATATTTTAAGCAATGTGGTTGTTTTACCGCATTGCCTTGGTCCGACAATCGCTATTATTTCTTTTCTATTTAAATAGCGTAAAATGTCATCTTCAATTTTTCGCTTAATATACATAAAAAAATACCAATTACTCCAAAATTAAACTATACTTCTATTTTAGCATAATACATTTTTATGTCAATATTTACAAATTTTAGTCAAGGAATTTTCCACCCGAGGCGGATCAGCCTTGGGCTGAGAATATTCCCGACTACTGTTAGTGCCCTTTGGGCATAACTTGTTATTTTCTGACATATTTTATTGCCTGCAAGCAGCAGTCTTTAAATAGGCAAAGGACTTGAATTATTAAGCTGATTATTGTATATTAAATATATAACTTATTATTTTTCCACAGGTAGAAATATATAAATAACAAGAGAAAAGTTATTTTTTTTATTGTTAAAATTAGATGATAAAGCCAGGCATTAAAGCAGATGAATTAAAATTCATTAATTTTGGTGTTTTTTCGTCTTATATTAAATGAGAATAAGACTATTTATAATAATATTTTTCATTATTGGCGGTTTTTTGCTGTGCGCAAGCGAAAGCCAGGCCGGTTTTGGCATTTCCCCGCCTTTTGTAAAAACAAAGAAGCCGATCTTTCCCGGCTCTCATTTTGAGCAAAAAATTACTTTGCTTAGGTCTGACGCGGAAGAAGAGCTAATGGCGCGAATAACCGTTGAAGCCCCGGATATTGCCGGATGGATCACTGTCCAGCAGGGGCTGGAATTTGATCTGCCTGCCGGTAAATTACAGATACCGATGATAGTTGAAGTAAACGTGCCGGATGGAACGCCAAACGGGAATTATCAGGGGCATTTAAATATCCAGATCGTGCCGAAAAATCGCAATGTTGGCGGCGGCGTGGCAATTGCCCTGGGCGCTAGAGTGGATATTGACCTTGAGGTTACTGATGTGGCGTTTATGGATTTTGTGATCAAGAAAATATCAATTCCTGAATTTGAAAAATTTAAAAAACCCTGGAATTGGAAAATATTTTCTTATTTTTTTGAGCGTTTAACCGCGGTAATGAAGATTGAGAATACCGGCAATGTTCCGGTGGCTCCGACTAAAGTGCATATTGACGTTTATGATCTGGGCGAGAAAAAACTGCTTGAATCTTATGATGATGAATCAATTGACAAAACCGAGCCTTTTTCAACCAAAAGCGTAAAAGCCGGCTTTCCGACCAAACTGGGCGTGGGTGAATATTGGGCAAAGATCAGAGTCTATAATGATAATAAGATCATCCATAATGACAAGATAATTTTCGCAATTAAGCCGGCCGGCAGCATAAACAACGGACGCCCTGTTGGTGTCTGGCCCTGGGTTTTAATGGGTTCTTATATTGTTTTTGTTCTTCTGGTTATTGCTGCCCTTGTCTGGATGCGCAGCTGGCGTTATTTGCTTAAGTTATTATTTGTTTTATTATGGCCTGTTAGATTTTTATGGCGTATTTTAAGAAAGCTTTTTAATACTTTGAAAATTAAATTTTGGCAATGGATGCATCAAAAATCTGCAGAGTATCAGCCAAGCAATAACAAATTAAACTATCCCCATAAAAGCATTGAGTCTAAAAACGAGATAGAAGAAGAAATAGAAGAGTAAAGCGCAAAATATGCCCCCATGCTTAAAGAAAATTTTATATGTTTTGTTAATGATCATTATGGGAGCGGTTGGTTCTTTATCCGCATTGTTGCCTGCTTTAGCCCAGAACACGGAATACTTGCCCACTTCAGTAGAGATCGTAGTGTCTTGTGGAGATGGCTTAACCGAGTATTTATCCGGCGAGGTGTGCGATCCGGGCGAACCGCCGGCAATACCTCCTGATGTAGGGACAAGCACCTGTTTGGAATTTGATGATATATTCGGAAATCCTTTTGCCAGCGGCGATCTTGACTGCCTGCTTGATTGCACCGATTATAATACTGATAATTGCTATACTTGCGGCAATACTTACAAGGAAACTTCGGAAGAATGTGATATTAATGATTTTGGCGGACAGACTTGCATAACATTTGGCTTTGTCGGCGGCGCTTTAATATGTACGGCTGATTGCCGCATTTCCACTATGAATTGCGAGGCAATGGATGAACCCGGCGGTATTCCCGGCTCCGGCTCTTCCGGCGGCTCTTCCGGCATTGCAACAGGCTTTAGCCCGGGCTCGGAAACAGAGACCGATACAAAGGTAATAATAATGGGCAAATCATATCCCCATGCCGATGTTCATATTTTAGTGGACGGAAAAGTGATTGGTATTGTTAAGACTGACGCGAAAGCGGACTTTTATTTTGAAACCGATGATGTCAGTTCGGGAGTGG
>JAGLPO010000006.1 GCA_023137275.1 Candidatus Parcubacteria bacterium
TTATCCTCGTTTTTGTTTAAATTACATAAATTATAACTTTGTTTATGTGATTAGTATATAACACGAGTTATTATTCCAGATTTTTAACTTTTACGCCAAACAACCACAATCTTTTAAATAACCAATCTCCGCTAAGCAACTGAAGAAAAGTTTTGGTAATAACGATCGCGGAAAACATAGACACCAACACGCCCAAACCCAGGGTTATGGCAAAACCTTTTACAATACTGGTTGTGAATTGAATAAGGATAAAGCAGGTAATCAGGGTTGAGACATTACCGTCCCGGATTGAAGGCCAGGCGCGATTAAATGAATCAGTCACGGCCAGCGAAAGAGGCTTGCCGTCTTTAAGCTCTTCTTTTAATCGCTCAAAAATAAGCACATTAGCGTCTACCGCCATGCCGATTGACAGGATAAAACCGGCTAAACCGGATAATGTCAAAGTAACCGGCCACATCTTAAATAAAGATAAAACCAAAATTCCATAAATCATAAGCGATATGACAGCCAAAATTCCCGGTATGCGGTAATAAACGATCATAAATACGGCCACCAGAATAAGACCGATTATGCCGGCAAACAAACTTGATTCCATTGAAGCCTGGCCCAGGGTAGCACCGACTGTCTGCTGGCTGATAAGTTCAATCGGAACCGGCAAAGCGCCGGCCTGCAAGCGCTGAGCCAATAATTTAGCCTCTTTAATATTAAAACCGCCGGAAATAACAGCCTGGCCGCCGGTAATCTTTTCATTAACAGTAGGGGCGCTGATCGGGTAACTGTCCAGAAATATAGCCACCTGCTGGCCTATATTCCTGTCAGTGATCTCGGCGAAAAGATCCGAGCCTTCAGAATCAAATTCAAGTGAAACCTGGGGTGAATTATCATTTGGGTTAAATGAAACAAAGGCCCGTTCAAGATGTTTGCCGGTCAATTCTGTGTTGCTCCACTCCGGCTCTCCGCCCACGATCGCCTCTTTGGTAATAGTAGGCACTATTATGCGGCTTACTTTGTATTCTATTAATTCCCGTTCTTCCTGCTTATATATTAAATGATAACCAAACTTGGTCTCAACAATAAATGAAATAGTCCCGGTCTTTTGCGGAAATACAGCGTCTTCAAAAGGCTTGACCATGGCTCCGCGGCCAAACCAGCCAAGATCTCCGCCGGCAGGCGCACTCGGACCGGTTGAATGTTCTCGTGCCAGGTCAGCGAAATTAGCCGGCGTGGCCTGCGCTTCTATTTCCTTGATCTTAGCCAGCGTTTCATCGCGCGACAAACCATCCTCGCACTGTTCGCTTTCATTATGACAAATTAAAATATGCGCGGCCTTGATTTCTTTTTCCGGCTCATTATCGTTAAATGGATTAACTTTAACCTTTTTATCATCCAGCTTAAATATTTCGTAACCAAGGCCGGTCTTAACCAGGTCCGGCGTTATTTCTCCCTTAACCAGATCTTTAACATAAATAATTATTTCCAAACTGCTTTTCTCTGTCAGCCAGCCCATGTCCCCGCCCTTATCCTTGGTGTCCGGATCCTGGCTGTATTCTTTGGCTAAAGCAACAAAGTCACCGCCGGAAATTAATTTTCCCAAAACTTCTTCGGCTTTTATTTCAGCCTGGGCGTTAAATTCATCCATTTGAACTTTTTCTTCCGCGCTTAAATCCCTTACTTCAGACTCTTTTTCCTTAAACTCAAGCAAAGGGGTTTCCCCGATCATTTGAATAGCTTCATTTACATCGCTTATTCCGGCCAGCTCAACGATCACTCTTGATTCGCTGCCGGAATAACTGGTCTGAACAACCGGTTCGCTCACGCCAAACACGTTAACCCGCCTTTCAATTACGTCGCGCACTCCTTCCAGGGCCGCGGCCTGGTCGCCGGCCGGGATTTCTTTCATATCAGCGCGATACACCAAATGAGTACCGCCGATCAGATCCAATCCCAGGCGAAAAGCGATTTCCTTGACCTTGGGCAAATTAACAGATCCATTGGTTTTTTCACTTAGCCAATCAGTTCCTTGATTATAATAGGCGCCAAAATTTATTAATCCGCCGATAAGCACTAATAAAATTATCAAAATAAAAACCTGCCAGATCCGTCCTCTGGCGCTTGGTTTGAATATTTTAGTTAAGATATTATCAGGCATGTTGTTAGAAAACAGTAAATAGAAAGCAGAAAACAGTAAATAGCAAACTTTTCCTTGCTAACTTTAGATAAAATAAAACCCAAAGTCTGGGCTTTTTTGTATTACTATTATAGTTTAAAGTAAATATTAAAAAATATCAAGGGTTGGCGGCTAAAGCCGCGCTAACCCGGACTAAAGTCCGGTGGAAAACAAAGTACGGTGGAAAACAAAGTCCGGTGGGAAACTACTGGGGGTGGGGAAACTACTTCCCACAGCATTTCTTGTATTTCTTTCCGCTTCCGCATGGGCAGGGGTCGTTTCTGCCGATCTTTTGTCCTTCCGCGTCTTTTGGTTTTTCAGGAATCTTGTCTCCGGCTTCATCCCGATTCGCAGCCTCTTTGGCCATTGGGCTGGCATTAGCGGCTTGGTTAAATCCCGCAAAAGAAGCTGTTTGCGAATTCATTACCTTGGCCGGGGCGCTAAAATTTTGCGCTCGATCCGAAATACTGGGAGCGTTAAACATTCGCGGTCCGGCGGTCTGGATAGCGCCGACTTTAAATATTGAGTATACCACTTCTTTTTGGATAAAACTTTGCAGTTCATTATAAAGCCGATAAGCTTCTTTTTTGTATTCAACCAACGGATCGCGCTGGCCATAACCACGTAAGCCGATCCCCTGCCGCACACTGGCCATCGCCTCCAGATGTTCAATCCAGAGAGTATCAATTGAGCGGAGCAGGACTGCTTTTTCCAATTCCAGCCAATTCACATCCATTTCTTTGGCCTTATCCTTTATTTCTTTATATTTTTTCTTAGCCAGTGAATTTAAGTGCTTAATAATGGCGGTCCTGGCCATTGCTTTGTCCAATTTATGATTATCATTCCTGCTAAATTCACTTAGATCGGTTTTCAACTTCTCATTCACCGGAAATATAGTTGAACATACTTGATATATTTCCTCCAGATTCCAATCCTTAGCCATATCAGCGGCCGTATGAAAACTAACAACCTGCTCAATCTCATTTTCAACATCTTTAAGAATTAAATCTGATAAAGACTTTTTGTCATTCTGAGCCGTAGGCGAAGAATCCCGTCGCGTCTCGGACATTGCTTTTTCGTCGAGATCCTTCGTAGCTTCGCTACCCAGGATGACAGTGCTGTTGTCTGTTGTCTGTTGTCTGTTGTCTGTCGTCTTTTTCGCTATCTCCAATATCTTTCTCCTTTTCCCATATATTGCCTCCCGATGCTTATTGATCACATCGTCATATTCCACCAAGTGCTTGCGAATATCAAAGTTGTTCCCTTCCACTTTGGTCTGGGCGGTTTCAATTGATCTGGAAATAAATTTATTCTCAATCGGCATATCTTCCGGGACTTTAAGAGTAGTCATAATTGACTTCATTCGGTCGCCTCCGAATATACGCATCAGATCATCATCCATTGAAACATAAAATCGGCTCTCGCCCGCGTCGCCTTGCCGTCCGGCCCGGCCGCGCAGCTGGTTATCAATCCGCCTGGCCTCGTGCCGCTCGGTGCCGATCATAAATAATCCTCCGCTGGCAATAACTTTCTCATGCTCTTTTTCCCATTCCTTGTGCTCAGGCGAATCTTTGGAGGGCTCGTTACCGCCAAGCATAATGTCCACGCCACGTCCGGCCATGTTGGTCGCGATAGTAATAGCGCCCGGCTTGCCGGCATCGGAGATTATCCGCGCTTCTTTTAAATGATTCTTGGCATTAAGGACCTGCGTATTTAATCCGGCCCGTTCCATCATGTTAAGCAGCATTTCGTTCTTCTGGATTGAGATCGTTCCGACCAGTACCGGCTGGCCATCCAGGCTGCGTTTTTTAACTTCTTCAATTACCGCCTTATACTTGCCCTTTTCCGTCATGTAGATCAGATCATTATTGTCCTTTCTGATAAGTTTCCTGTGCGTGGGAACAATTACGGTTTCCAAATTATAAATTTTGGCAAATTCTTCGGCTTCGGTTATAGCCGTACCGGTCATGCCGGACAGCTTTTCGTACATACGGAAATAATTCTGAAAAGTAATGGTAGCAAGCGTCTGGGACTCGCGTTGAACCGCCACGCCTTCTTTGGCTTCAATCGCCTGATGCAGACCCTCGGAATAGCGCCGGCCATGCATTAACCGGCCGGTAAACTCATCCACGATTATTACCTCGTTATTTTTAACCACATAATCCCGATCCAATTTAAAAAGGGCATGGGCTTTAAGGGCCTGCTCAATATGATGCACTTCCCTAATGCCGCGCTCAGTATAGATATTATCCACGCCAAGCCATTTTTCCATTTTTTGAATGCCGGATTCAGTAAGCGTGGCGGCTTTCATTTTTTCATCCACATTATAATCCCCATTATCTATTTCTTCCTGATCTGTTTTCCCTAAATTTATCAATTTAGAATCTGATTGAGAAACCGGTGATTCATTTTCTTTAAGGCGCCTTACTAATTGGGCGAATTGGATATATTTGTCAGTTGATTCTTCGGCCGGAGCGGAAATAATCAAAGGGGTGCGGGCCTCGTCAATCAGAATTGAATCAATCTCATCAACGATCGCGTAATGCAAACCGCGCTGAGCCATCTGTTCCAGATTCTGAACCATATTATCGCGCAAATAATCAAATCCAAATTCATTATTAGTACCATAAGTAATATCAGCCTGATAAGCTTGGGCCCGTTCTACGTGTCGGAAATGTTTTAACCGCGCGTCATACTGGGAGTCATCAGTATATTCCGGATCATACAGCAAACCGGTTTCGTGGATTATCACGCCGGTTGAAAGCCCTAAAAAATGATAAACCGGCGCCATCCACCCGGCACCGATCTGGGCAAGATAGTCATTAACAGTGATTAGATGAGCGCCTTTGCCTGCGAGCGCGTTTAGATAAAGAGGCAAGGTAGCCACCAAAGTCTTGCCTTCCCCGGTTTTCATCTCACCGATCCGGCCCTGATGCAGTACCATACCGCCGATCAGCTGAACGTCATAATGCCTTTGCCCCAGCACCCGTTTGGCCGCTTCCCTGGCAACAGCAAAAGCCCGCGGCAATATTTCATCTAATTTTTTATTTAATTCCTCGCCCTCTAAACCCCTTAATTCTTCCCTAAACTTATCACTTTCAACTTTAAACTTTTCATCTTCTAACTTGGCGAAGCCCGGTTCCAGCTTATTGATCTCATCAACAACCACCCTTAATTCCTTAAGGGTTTTTTCGTTCGGATCGCCGAATATTTTATCTAAAAAACTCATATTTAATATATTTAACACCAAAAAACACGCCTTAGCGTGTAATATTTATTAATATATTTAGTATAATATAAAAGGGATAAAAATGCAAAAAAAAAAGAAATGAGCCCGGAACTTGTTTAAACGTTCACGGGCTCGTTTGTGCTACAAAATAGCATATTAGAAGATATAACTAAAGCCAACCGCAAAATATAAATAGCGGTCTTGACCAATTTCTCCACCAACAAAATGATCCACAACCTTGCATGGCAGACTATCAACAAATTCCAAAACATTAAATTTGGGATCATCCAATTTAATGTCAAGTTTAACATCTGAGACAACAGGCCATTTTATTTCTTGAAACCGCATATAGGGATACTCTTCCCCAGTAGAAGTCTTACGGAATTTTAATTCCGCCAAAACGCAAATCCATTTATCTATATCATATTTGCTGGCGCCAAACACTGAGGCCATTATGCGACCTCCGCGGACACCGTATGAATAAGCCAAAAAAGGCTTAACCCCATTGCCCGAATAACACATTTCTGCGTCCTTTGCCACTTTTACCTGGCATAAAATCGGGGCAAAAACGCGTTTACGCTTATCAAATCCATTAAGGGCGATTCGGTGGCCGTTATCCAGCAGCTTGTATGCGGATAATATTGCGTCAACCGCTTTACCTGCCTCTGGATAAATTTTCAAAGCCTCATCAGACACCCGAAACCCCGGCTCTTTATATTTGCCGGTAATCGGGCAAACGTTTCCAGCCAACATCAATCCGCTTACGTGCTCTGCCAATAGTTTAATCATTTGGTACCTCCTTTGGTAAAATTTATTTTTTATTCTTTGTACACTATTCCCTTTGTTAAAATACTAAGTTTAATATCCTAACAAAGAAATAGTGTAATATTTTAAAGACCAACTACTATTTTAAAATTTTATCTGATATCTAAACATTTACTATATCCGTAAGCTCGGTATGGGCAGGTATTGCCCCCTTCATGACAATCACATAACTGAGACTTTTCCGATGTTACGCCATATATCATAAATCTGATAATTTCAGAAAATGGAACTTTGGTTGCTTCGGTTTCACTTAAAGCGTTTGAACCATTTAAAAACGCATTAAGCGAGCGATGATAAAACCAATTCGGAAGCAATTGATTTTTTCCTTCAAATTTTAATTTATCTATTTCAATTACTTTGTTGTATCCCCTAAGCTCAAGCTCTTTCTTTCTGATTGCCGCGATTGACTCGCGCAGATCAAGGCGATAAAATTTATTAGTCAATATCATTACATGCCCGCTGGATCGCTTCTGTATTATCATCGCCATGTTAGCAACGGTAATGCCATAATTTGCTACCTGTAAATTATCAGACTCAATTACGCCAATCTTTATTTTTGATTTTCCTTTCTTTTTCTTGACTATTTTACAATTATTCTCAAACTCACGTCGAACAGTAAAATGCCATTCATTCTGGGCGATCTGTAAATATTTTATAGTTGTTAAAGTATATTTAATTATTTCATTATTGGTTATGTCCTGCTTATACATTGACTTAATAATATGCACCAAATCACCAAATTTATTATGCAGGCCTTCAAGATCATCTTCCTGAACATAAGAAAGCAAGGCGCTTAATTCCGGATTGTTTTCAATACCTAAATATCCAGCAATCAGCGCAGTGGCAGTTGTGTTATAACCATTATCTTTGGAGTGGTGATCAAATAAACTCCCGCCAACATCTATTGGAAGTATACCCTCTTTTTTAAATTGCTCAACTTCTTCATTGGTCGGATCATCACTTCTGGTCCAAAAAATAATTTGAGCATCACTAATACCGGAAAGCTTTTCCTTTCCATATTCAGCTAGTAAGAATAAAGCCACGATTACATCAAATTGCGGTTTGTTTGGCACTAAAAGTTTATTTACTTGCATAAATTTACCCTAACGATTTTTAAATATAACACAAAATAATAATATAGTCAAGGGCAACAAGCTACTTTTTATCTAATATTAAACAAAAAAATGCCGTTTTAAGGCATTTTTATCTAAGCTACACCAAATTTTCACATAACATACTCTATCGCCGTTTCTTATCTATCCGCTTCTCCTTATAGCGCCTGATTGAGCGGGCAAGGTGGTCTTTAACCTTGTCAATGGCCTTAAAAAGCTCTTTTTCGGTTTTTTCCACACGCAAAAGCTCATGCGGCACGGTTAAATTAACTTCGCAGCGAAAAATCTTGCCTTTATTCTGATCGCCGACCGCCATGGCGATCTCCACGTCGCAATTAGTAGCCGTAACCGAGCCCAAATACTTATCCAGCATATCCATTTTTTCCTGAATATAATCTTTAATTTCTTCGCTTAATTCAATTTTTGTCGCTTTAATATTAATTTGCATGTTTTTGGGTTTACCTGGTTAATTTTTAATGCTATATTTTCTTTTTCTACTTGCGATTTTTTATATCCACGTTTTTTAGACAACAGACAGCAGTCTATAATCCACATTCTGCTTGCTTTCTATATATCTGCCCTCTGCCGTCTGTTTTCTGCCGTCTGCGGTCTGTTGTCTGCCGTCTATCTACTACCCCACTATTGCCTGCCATAGCGCTTTGAAAGAATCGCTAAAACGGGACAGATCCTTGAATGTTACTGCCAGGACAAGAAGCATTAAGAGAGCAAAGCCGATATAATGGATCGCGCCTTCAAGCTCCCGCTTAACCGGAGAGCCTTTGATTTTCTCAATTATAAGAAATAGCACCCGGCCGCCATCCAGAGCCGGAAACGGCAAAGCGTTAATTACTGCCAGATTAATTGAAAGCATGGCCGCGAATTGCAAGACATAAACAAAACCCATACGAACGACCTGGCCGGTAATAACCGCGATGCCGACCGGCCCGGCGATATCAGCGCTTAGCGTAGACGCGCCAAACATGCTTTTAAAAAGTTCAAAAAAAGCCAGAAAAATAGCCACTAAGATCAGGCCGGTACTTTTAACACCTTCCCAAATAGCGATATGGATCGGATATTTAACCAGCCCGGTATCCACTATCCCGATGCCAATGCCGCCGGATCCGGTTTCTTCAATCGTTATCGGAGTAATTTGCTTCTCAAATACCACGTCGGCTCTTTTAATTACATAGGTCAATTCATTGCCGGTATTAGCCGCTGTTAAGGCCTGCAAATGCCCGCTATTTCTTAAGTCTTCATTATTAATACTTATGATCGCGTCGCCGATCTTCAGCTCTGATAATGCGGCCGGGGTGTTGTCCAGCACGCTCACCACCTGGATCTTTTGATCGCTGATTCGCGCGCTTGGATGAAGATCCTCGGTTACCTGCGGCAAGCCGATCATAAAGCCAAGGGTGATCAAGACCGCGGCCAGAACCATGTTCA
Organism: Candidatus Parcubacteria bacterium; assembly: GCA_023137275.1. Lineage (GTDB taxonomy): Bacteria > Patescibacteriota > Patescibacteriia > Patescibacteriales > UBA12075 > JAGLNE01. The sequence goes on from JAGLPO010000006.1 coordinate 8,777, forward strand.
TGGTTACGCCGGCCAAAAGCATAACCAGCCTCTGCCAAATCGGTTTATTATGAAAATGGTTCGCGTCCGGGCTGATATCGGCGTCATCCTCTCCCAGCTTGACAAACCCGCCCAGAGGCAGCCAATTAACCGAATAGATCGTGTCTGCCGCGTCATCCACTTTTTTATTGCCTTTGGTTGTTTTCCACTTCCCGTTTTTGGCTTTGTAAACTCCCCAGGCGCGGGGCGGAAAGCCAAAGCCAAACTCCTCCGGGCGCAAACCGAATTTCCTGGCGCTTAAAAAATGCCCCAGCTCATGGACAAACACCAGGAGAGATAAAACAAGTATGAAAGTGATTATAGTTAAAAACATAGATTAAATAGTCATTATATCCTCTTCTTTTTTGTCTCGCAAATTTTTAAGCTCTTCGTTTTGTTTGACTGTTTCATCATCCAGCTCTTTGATAAAACGGAACTTATCGTCTTCGGTAATTTGCTTGTCTTTTTCCGCCTTTTCAATCGCGGCTTTAATGTCTTCTCTTATCTGCCTTATGGAAACCCGGACTGTTTCCAATTTTTCATTTAGCTTTTTTACCAGCTCTTTTCGGTTCTCTTCGGTCATTTTTGGCACGGTCAAACGGATCTTGTCGCCTTCGTTGACTACCCCTACTCCCAGATTCGCGTCCACGATCGCCTTCTCAATCTCTTTGCTGACATTCTTGTCCCAGGGCACGACCAGGATAGACTGCCCGTCAGGGACATTGATGGCGGCCACTCCCTGGATCGGAGTCTTGGCGCCATAAGCATCCACCTGCACGCCCTCAAGCATGTTAGGATTGGCCCGTCCGGTGCGAATGCCAACAATCTCTTTGATAAAAAAGTCTATTGTTTTTTTAAACTCCGCTTCTTTGGCTTTTATGTATTCATTCATATGATTACGTGGTTAAAAACTTTATCTAATATTGATATTAAAAATATAATAAAACGCCATAATGTTTATCAAAATTTTTAGACAACAGACAGCAGACGACAGAAAATAGAGTGTGAATTGCAGGCTGCCGTCTGCCGTCTGTTGTCTATTTTCTGCTCTCTCCCTACTTCTTCGGCAATGCCCTTACTCCCATGTACATTATTTCCGGTTTTTTTGGATTGATCATTAGCTTTCGGCCGGCCCGGGAAGTGTTAAGCTTGATAGTCTGCCAATTAACTCCGTCGTCGCTGGAACGAAAAAAAGTATTATTGGTTACATAAAAAATTTCTTTTGTATTTTTGGGATTTACAGCCATAGCGTTAAGCGCGGTTTTTTTCTCAGCCGGTATCAATTCAATCTGCTCCCATGTATCTCCCGCGTCATTAGACTTGATTATTCCCAAATTGGTAGCTATAAAGATCATTGTAGAATTATCTTTGAATAAAATCAAGTCTTTAACCGCTGTTCCCAGCTTATGCTCTTTTAAGCCGTGATTAAACTGCTCCCAGCTTTCTCCCTGGTCGCTGCTTTTAAAAACGCCTTTTTTGCTTATAAAAGCATACATTATTTGTGAATCATTAGGGTCAATTATCAGCCTGTCAATCTTAGCGTTAAACCGGTGGAGAGTCTGCCAGCTTTCGCCCGCGTCCAGGCTCTTGACCAGATCTCCCCGGGAAAGGCCCATATACACATGATTCTGGTTAAAGCTATCCAGTGCCAGCGCGTCAATGGTTATTTTGGCCTGATTATCAAAATACATTTGCTTCCAGGCGCGGGAACAATCAACAGATTTAAAAACCCGGTTGCCGATAGTGGCATAAATTACGCATTTATTAAAAGGATCAACAGCCACTGCCCGGACAGTGTTATTCCCGAGTCCGGCCGCCTTATGCCAGCTATTGGCTCCGTCATAAGTATAAAACAGCCCGGCCTTGATGCCGGCGTAATAAATCGCCTGGCTGTCCTCCGGGTCCATAGCCCAGGTCATAATATTAGCCTTGGAAAAACTGCCGGGCCGGCCAACAGTGGGAATTACGGCCTTTTGCTGCCAGGTTGCTCCTTTGTCAATTGAACGAAATACTCCGCCGTCAACCGCGCCGATGTTAGTATCAGACTTAGTCTGGATACAGCCGCTAAGGATAAAAGTTAATACGAATATTAATATTAATTGCTTTTTAAACATAAAATTATAATTTATAATTTTTAGACAGCAGACAACAGACGACAGTCTGTAATTCACATTCTGCCGTCTGTTGTCTGTCGTCTGTCGTCTATATTTATTACAATATTTTCCAAAACCAGGCGCGGGCTTACGTTGTTACGCAAATATTTCTTGGCTTGTTCAAGCAGCTCTTCCAAACGAATTAAATCCCGGCTGTTTCTTGACTCCAGAATTCTACCTATCTCACTGCTGACATATTCATGCTGTACGCGATTGTCCAGATTAAAATTTATAAGTATTGAGTCGCGAATTACGCCTTCCCATATTTCTATTGTCCGTCTGGTCCTGGAGGCTGTTTCCTGGCTGGAATTCTTTTTATTAATCAAACTGCCAATGGCCTGCAAACGCTCGTTAATGTTTTGATTGAAAAAAGAAATAAACATTCTGGCCAATTCTTTAAACTGCTCATAAAATTCCGGGGTTTCCAAAAGCTTGATGGCCAGAGCCGGGCGCCCCAAAGAAAGACGGGACAGATCCTTGGCCCGGCTACGGCTGGCGTTATGGGAGTCAATCAAATAATTATAGATAATTCCGTTAGGCACCGGCCTGAACTGCAGCAGCTGGCTTCGGGAAACGATCGTTTTGGGCAAACTCTCAATATCGGTAACAATTAAAATAATAACTACGTTTGAATTCGGCTCTTCCATGGTCTTAAGAAGCGCGTTGGCTGCTTCCAGATTCAGCTTGTCGGCATGCTTGATAATGCCAACTTTATATTTGCTTAAAAAAGAGCTCATGCTTAAAATTTTAATAAACCCTCTGATCTCGTCCACGCTGATAAACTTTTTATCTTTAGCTTTTTTAAGCAAATGAAAATCACCATGCACCATTTGCTTTTCATCTTCGTCTTTGGCTTTTCTCTCTCTTTGGCCTTGAAACTGCTGGCACGACCGGCACTCAGAGCAAGGATAAGGGCTTATTTTGTCCTTGGTTTTTTCGCACAGCAAACACTGAGCGAAAAAACGCGCCAAAGTTGTTTTGCCCAGATTGTCCGGCCCGAGAAAAATATAGCTTCCGCCGACCTGCCCGTTACCAATGCTTTTCTTTAAAAACCTGGTTAAATGGGAGTTTCCAATAAGAGGCCATTCTTTATTTTTAGCGCTATCTAACATGATTCTATTATAGCATTAGCGGATATTCAAGGCAAACAAAATAAATCCAGCACCATCTTGATTTATTTATCCAACAACATTAATGTGGTGCTGAATAAAATACGCGAAAATAAGCCATAATAGGCAGCTAAAACCTTGATTAATTTGTTTATTTCTGTTATACTGGCGACATGCGTAAAAAACTGAAAAAAATCATCTTACTTTGCGGAGATATTAGCGTTTTATATATTTCACTATATTTAACGCTTCTTGTCCGCTACCTGGAGCAGCCGTCAGCCAGTACCTGGGCTTTGCATATTGGCCCTTTCTCTCTGGCGTTTTTCTTTTGGCTGATTATCTTTTATATTTCCGACCTCTATAACCTGCATTACGCGGTTAATAATTCAAAATTTTTTAATATCACTTTCCGGGCCGTCGCGATCGCCGGCGGGCTGTCAGCCGTATTTTTTTATGTCAACCCAAATATAAACATTGCCCCTAAAACCAATTTGGTAATTTATTTAATAATATTTACCATCATTTTCATTCTTTGGCGCCGGCTATTTAATCGGGCATTGCTTACCAAGATGACCAAGGAAAATATCGCTGTTATCGGCTATGACCCAAACGTTCAGGAAATAATTGATACTCTGCGCGACCAGCCCCATCTGGGATACAGTATTAAATTAATTGTTAGCAGCCGCGTTCCTCGCGGGGGAAACAACGAAATGATAGTAACCGAAAAAATTTTCGGATTAAAAGAAACGATAATAAAACAAAACATTTCCACGATTATTTTTGCCGCCAACCCGCGCCAGTCCCCGGAACTTAGAAAAATAATGTTTTCCTGTTTGCCGCTTAAAATTGATTTTGTCGGCTTGCCCGGCTTTTATGAGCATCTTACCGGTAAAATCCCGATTGAAGCGATCAGCCAGATGTGGTTTCTGGAAAACCTGAATGAAGGCAGCAAGAAATGGTTTAATATTGCCAAACGCGTTTATGACATTATTTTCGCGTTTAGTATTCTCCTTGTTACCGCTTTGCTCTGGCCTTTGATTGGAATAATTATAAAACTGGAAAGCAAAGGCCCGATCTTCTTTTATTCGCTCCGCGCCGGCCTGAATGGCAACTTTAAGCTGGTTAAATTCCGCACTATGCGCGAAGAAAACAACCAGCGCACTTTAACCACCACTGATGACCCGCGCGTTACCGTGTTTGGTTCGTTTCTCAGAAAAACGCGTATTGACGAGATACCGCAGGTGTTGAATATCCTGGCCGGCCACATGAGCTTTGTCGGCCCCCGCCCGGAGCGCCCGGAATTCATATCTGAACTCAAAAAAGAAATTCCTTTTTACGAAGAAAGGCTTTTGGCAAAACCGGGCCTTACCGGCTGGGACCAGGTCTCGGGCGAATATCATTCCCCTACCCGCGAAGATACCTTAAAGAAGCTACAATACGACCTCTATTACGTTAAAAACCGCTCCATATATTTAGACTTGTCAATTATCTTAAAGACGATTGCAACGGTTTTAAGGAGAGGAGGAGTATAATTGATAGACGGCAGACAACAGACGGCAGACAGCAGGCAGACGGCAGGTAGATAGCAGACAGTAGATAGATAACAGGCAGTAGGTAGAAATTAATTAGAGAGGTGTTGACTTTATTAAACCGCAAATAATTTTATAGCCTTCAAATACTTTTACTTTAAGCGCGTTAAACTCATCATCAGAAATATATCCCAAATCATTAGCTAAGATGATATGATTTTGTAATTCCGTGTTTGAGCCTCTGGCATACAAATAAAATTTTATTCTATCTTTAGAATGATAGCGACCATAGCCTTCGGCTATATTAGCCGTAATAGAAGCGGCCGCTCTTCTTATCTGGCTGGTTAGGCCAAATAATTCCTCCTTGGGAAATTGTCTGGTGAGAGAATAAATTTTTAGCACAACTTGATGATTTTTTTGCCACGCAATTAGATGAGTAAAATGATGTATATTGTTATTGGACATAGAACTTAGAGTCCTACTGCCCGCTATCTGCGTTCTGTTGTCTGCTGTCTGTCGTCTGTGGTCTGCTAACAACCAGCAGAGCTCCCAGCCGCTTGCGCAACCAGGAGCTCTTTATGCCGGACCTTTCCCGTAATAATTTAATAGACTCACTGCCAGATCGACTGTTGCAAACTTTTCAAATCAAAACTTAATATTTCATAAGCCTCGTCCGTGATCCAATTCTTATTATTATAAAATTTAATTTGTTTTTCTATCAGCCAAATATGCAGATTAATATATTTTTTTATCGCGGTTTTTAATTTTTCATTCGTGGAATTTTCCCATTGATCATATTTCTTTTCCAAATGGTCAATATTTTTGATCAGCCAATTTTTAATTAACAGTTTCTTAATATCACCGGAAACGAATAAACATTCAATATCATCCCTGACAGCGGAAAAATTTAATTCTCTTGTTCTTGTTAAATCAATTATTTCATTGCTATCATTAATCGTAAATTGATACTCGTGTACGTCGCCCAAACAGGTAACCCCGCTAATTAAATCATCGTTTGGCCCGCTAAAAGTGTCATCAGTTAATATATCAATCCCTAATTGATAAACGCCATCAGCTGTACCCTGGAGTATAACCCGGTACGGCCCGGGGGCTGGGTTTATAATTGTGCTAAACTCGTGCAAGCCATCAGGGCCGGTATAAAACGCGCCTTCTACTTCATTCACTTCTGCGCCAACTTCTGCGCCAGAAACAAAATCTTTACCTACTCTCTTTTCCTCAGGCGTAATAACGACAAAATCAACCGGACACATAGCGCGGACAAGTAAGACGTCTTTAATGTCTTTCCAGGAAGCTTCATAATAATCGTCAGTGTTGCTGCCGGTTAATATTTTAATCACTTCTTTCTGCGATTTGGTAACAATATCCCTGTGTTTGGAATCACTGATTGTAGTAGTGCTTGCGCCGGGCAAGGCGATCAAACTGTTTGTCAACACGGTTGTGTCACCCTCACCCATTATTAAACAATCATCATCACCTAAAAAAATACAATCCGGATAGCCGTATTTCCATTTATTGTCATAAATATAAGTGTCTGGCACGACGTGTAAATATCTAAGCGTGCTGTCTGTTATTGGGTCGCTGTAAATATTAGTAGCTTCGGCTCTGGTAGCGACCACTTCGATATTTTCATTCAAATCATCTATAAAGCTGTTTACCGGATAATTAGCCGGATAAACCCGCGTCTGCCAATCATTGCCATCTTTATCCATTAAATAATCATAGGTTGGTAATAACTCAGACACACTGGTAATATCGTCCCTAATATAATTAATTAAATTTTTCTCTTTCTTTTTAGCTTCTTTGTTTAAAATATATTTTAAAATATTGCCTTTTATGCCGGAAAAATACCCGCCTTCATTAATCAGGTATGAATCTGTTGATCCAATGTGCGGGGTATTGAGAAATATCAGCTGATCAACATCATTATCATATTCAGCTCCCTGCACATAACTCCGCGCCACAAGCCCGCCCATGCTGTGCGCCACAATGTCCACCTGTTCCTGGCTGGTGGTGGCCTTAATATAATTTATATAATTTTTTAAATCAATGGCAGTCTCATTGTTGCTTTGACGCCAGTCATAAGGAAATAAAAATAAATTCTCATTCAAGGCATAGCCGTTATTCGTAAGCGCCTCAGTTAAATATTTATAAGTATGCAGAATCGGATCCAACATCATCACCCCATCCTTTTCCCAACTCCCCCCAATCCCCGGGATAAGGATGAGTGGATCGGTTGTTTCTGGTTCGTCTGGGATAGTATAGGTTACTTCAAGATACGGCGCTTTATTAATGTCGTCTTCATAATAATTAATATCAAAACGAAATCCCATCCAGACACCCCCAGGAGTTTCTGGTCTTATATCATCTACATCATACCCTGTACGCATTCCAAACGAACTCCAACCAGAGGTTGAAATGCCGCTAATCCCGGTCGTATTTAAGGCTATGGCATTGTACTCGCCAACACTATAATCGCCCCATTTGAAGCGACCTGACCACTCTTCTGGATTATTAACAGTACCAAAATCATTAAAATCTTCACTCTCCAAGGTCTCTCCAACACCCTGCACAATAACAGCGGAGCTGAGAATGTCATCGCTATAATCATCCTTTACTCCGATAATAAACAAATTAATGGACGCGTCTTGGATTATGGCATTATCCGGGATTGACGAAGTATCAAACGCCACGCCACCTCTATAAATTATACAATAATCAGTTGTAAAACATTCGGCACGTACAAAATGCCCGACATTGGAATGAACAATTCCTGATACGGCGTCATGTCTTATATTCCAGCTACCGCTCGTAGAATTTATTGTCCCATCAGAAGAAGACGTTGTATAAAATTTGTCAGTAACTACTGCGGCATTTACACTGCTAATAAAAAAAAGACAAATAAATAAATTAATTACAACCAATAATAAATTTTTCATAAAGTTTTCAACAATTAATTATTTCTATTTTATTGTAGCAAAAAGCAGGTGATGAGAAGCTAAAGAAAAGATAAAATTTTGATAAAAAAATAATAAAAGAATAATAAAAAATTCGAGCTAAGCTCGAATCTTTATTTAATCTTAGATATTTATTAATAACTATATATAATTATTTTCTTCTAAATATTCTAAAACAATTTTACCGCACTGTTGCACGCTCATCTGGTCAGTCTTAATGTGAATATCCGGCTTTTTCGGATTATCATAAGGGTCGTCAATGCCGGTAAATTGGGGAATTTCGCCGGCCCGGGCTTTTTTGTACAAGCCTTTAGGGTCGCGCTGTTCGCAAACAGACAGCGGAGCATCAACAAAAACTTCTATATAGTTATACACAGTCTCGCGCAATTCATCGCGCTGTTCTTTGTAAGGCGTAATAAAGGAAGCCATCACGCCCACGTTGTTTCGCGACAGCATATCAGCCACAAAGCCGATGCGGCGAATATTCTCGTTCCGGCCTTCCCGGTCAAAGCCCAAACCCTTGGTCAAACGCTCGCGAACCACATCCCCGTCTAAACGCTCCAGTCTGGCGTTATTATTTTTTAGATCCGCGTAAACCTGGTCAGCCACCGTGGTTTTGCCGGAAGCGGACAAACCGGTAAACCAAAGCACAAAGCCTTTTCTATTATTATTTTGTTTATACATATTATCTACTAGCGGGTCACTGGCATTAATTAAAAAATTATACACATCCGGGCGTATAAGATATTCAGGCGGCTCTTCTTTCATTTTAATATAACCGCGCAATTTGGTACCGCTAAATCTAATTGTATCATTTTCATCATATTCGTCAATAAATCCATGGCTTTTGTTTTTCTTATTATAAACCACTTCATTAAAAGACAAAATTTTTATCCCTAATTCAGTTTCACTAAAATCATTAAATATTTTTTGCGCCGCCTCTGGGGCATAGAAATTACCAACCCCGGCATGGTCCCTACCAACAATAAAATGCGTGCAGCCAAAATTCCTGCGAATCAAAGCGTGCATAAGCGCCTCGCGCGGGCCTCCGTAGCGCATCTTGATCGGCAAAGCGGCCAAGACTGCCTTATCTTTAAAATTATTATCCAGTAGCAGCTTGTAACTGGCAATAATATACTCGTCCTTAAAGTCAGCGATCTTTTTATCCCCTACTACCGGATGAACCAAAAGGCCATCTATGTTTTCCAAGGCTTTGTTAAGTAAAAATTCATGCCCCCGGTGCGGCACATTCCTTGTCTGGAAAGCAACAATTTTTTCCCAGCCCCTGCCGGAAAACTCTCTTTTAGTTTCAGCCGGATTCAAATGATACTTATCATAATGATCATCAGGAACTTCCACTATCTCTATGTCCCCGCCCAATAAATAATCCCCTGATCCCATAATTTCATCAACCATTGGATGGCCGGGATTTAAGGTGCCGTAAACTTTCCTAAGATGCTCTGCCTTGGGGTGGGGATAAAATTCAATATTAAAAATTCTAACAATCGCGTCATTATTAATTAATAATAATTCTTTCTCGTTTTTAACATTCTCATAATCCTCTGCGCCAATATCAACCGTTATCGGTATACTCCAAATTCTGCCATTTACAAGACGCATATTGTCTAAAACCGAATTAAAATCAGCTTGTTTAAGAAAGCCTGTCAAAGGCGCGTAGGTGTTATTACTGATATTAATCGCGTCCTGGATAATATTTGATTTTACATTTATATTTTTCATTTAATATAATGCGAATGCTACGAATTAATATGCACCCCACTTCGCTAAAGCTACGAGGGGTAAAAATATAGCGAATTGCGAATTATGCGAATTATTATATGGAAAGTTTATAATTTTCTAAATAATTGATTATTTGATCATGTATAATGCCATTACTGGCAACATAGCCGTGGATATGCGGATCGTCTTGATTATACTTATATCTTTTTCCCTTAAGGTCAGTAAGCCTGCCGCCGGCTTCATGGAGAATAATGTCAGCCGCGCAAATATCATATTCCTGCGGATGATTACTTGGGTTTAAATTTATATCCGCCCGGTCTGACGCAATCAGAACCGCCTTAAGCCCAATGCTTCCGCAAGGGATAATTCTGGTAATATTAAATTCCTTAGCTACTCTTGTTTCCATCTCTGATTTGTGAAAACGGCTACCAAGGAATCTGGCTTTACTAACATCACTCACCTTGCTTACATTGATCTTTTTCGCTCCCTGATCTTTGATTTGCCCATACGCGCCCTTTCCCTCAATGGCATAATACAAAATATCTTTAGCTGGCTGATATACTACTCCCAATATTGGCCTGCTCTTTTCCACCAGGGCGATCATTATCGTAAAATCCCCGGTTTTATTTATAAAATCCTTAGTGCCATCTAAAGGATCAATGATCCAAACCCGCTCTTTTTTTAGCCGCGCCTTGTCATCTTCGGTTTCTTCAGACAATACGCCATAATCATGTTTGCTTAAACCCTTAAGAATAATCTTTTCCGAGGCTAGATCCGCTTCTGTCACCGGACTGTCATTACCTTTATCTTTTATTTGATAATCTTTGTTATAAAAAGACATAACCTCTTCACCGGCTTGTTTTATCACGTTTAATACTTGGTTTAATATTTCTTTATCTTTCATTTCTATAGTATAATTAAATAAACTCAAATTGTTTACTAATCCACCTTACGCACCAAACATTTTTACCTTAGAAAAAGTTATAATAAATGTAATTAAAACAAAAATGCTAAGATAAAACTTGTTCTTATCCTCGTTTTTGTTTTAATTACATTTATTATAACTTTATTTACGTGATAAACGCGTAACATGAGTTACTAAATTAACTATAATGAATTTAGCTAAATTTAGCAACCAAAAATTTGTAAAATTTATTTTACCGCTGGGAATAACAGCGCTATTGCTGTCTTATTTGATTAATAAAATAGATATAAAATATTTATTGTCGGTTCAAGCGGAAATTAATTGGCTGCTATTAATAACAGCCTCAATTATTCTTATCTTCTTTACCGCTCTGGTCTTTGCTCTTCGCTGGCAGCAAAGCCTTAAGATAATTGACTATAATATTACAATTATCAAAGCCTTTGTTTTAGCTTTTGCCAGTTTCCCTGTTTCCAAGCTTACCCCGCTAAACTCCGGCGATCTGGTACGGGCTTATTTCTTAAAAGATAAAATACCAATCACAAAAAATTCCGGCGCGATTGCTCTGGAGCGAATGATTGACTTTTTAGTATTGGCCATATTGGCTATTATCGGAGGCATTATCACTCAAAAAATATACTCAATTGGCATTGGAGCCCTGGTAATAATCGTGATCATTAGTATTATTATAATGAGCCAAAAAATTAAATTAAAAAAAGAAAGTAAAATAAAAGATAAAATAAATAACTTCCTCTTTGTTTTTAAAAACACTAAAAATAAACGAAAAAATTTAATTGCTTTATTTCTTTTTACTATTTTGCTCTGGTTTGGTATAATTATTTATATAAAAATAGTATTTCTACTATTCGGTTATAAGGTGCCGATTTTTTTAATTTTAGCCTATCAGCCAATAGTGGTTTTTCTGGCCCTGGTGCCGATCACTCTTTCCGGCATAGGATCGCGGGAAACCGCAATGCTGTTTATTTATTCCGGCCTGGCGCCGGATACGGCTATTTTGTTTACCGGCTTTGCCTACTCCCTGGTTAGTGTAATTCTGCTTTCAATTCTTGGTTTGCCTTTTTTATATTTTGCTATAAAAAAAGGCCCGCTGTGTAATAAATAATATGAAACCAATCCAACTTTCAATCATCATTCCGGTCTATAATGAAGAAAAAGCCGTTACTAAAGTAATTAATGATATTAAAGATACAGTAAGTAAAATCCCTGATATTGAATATGAGATCATTTTAATTAATGACGGATCAACTGATAATAGTTTGCAAATAATTAAACAAATCCAAGGAATAAACGTGCTGGAACATAGCCGCAACAAAGGCTATGGCGCCAGCCTGAAAACCGGCATCAGGCACAGCCAATATGAATGGATCATAATAATTGACGCGGACGGAACCTATCCGGTAACGGCTATCCCGGAGCTTATTAAACACACGGATAATTATGACCAGGTAATCGGTTCTCGTGAAAAAAAAGGCAATGCTATACCGCTTGAGCGCCGACACGCGAAAAAATTCTTAAATCGCTTTGCCGGCTACATTGCCGGAAGAAAGGTCCCTGATCTGAATTCCGGTTTAAGGATATTTAAAAAAGATATTGTGCGCGCCTATTGGGGGCTTTTCCCAACTCGCTTTTCTTTTACTTCAACTCTTACCATGGTCTGCCTAAGCCATGGCCATGATACTAAATTTATCCCGATAGACTACTACGAGCGGACCGGTGAATCCAGCATCAGGGCCTTGGATTTTTTCAATTTTCTTAAGCTTATCTTTAAACTTTCGCTGTTTTTTAAGCCGATCAAAGTGTTTGCTCCGCTAAGCGGTTTAATTCTAATGATCCCGTTAATTTTAGCTATTGCTTATCTTTTTGGATTTTCAACTAAATTTTTTGATACAACCATTATTGTTCTCTCGGCCACGGCCTTGCAAACATTATTTTTCGGCCTTTTGGCTGAAATAGTTATACATAATAAATAAATAACATTATATTTCATGACTGACGTACTATTAATCAACCCGCCCTCGCCTAATAAATCCATTATTATCCGCGACCTAAACCGTTCCGGACGCACCAGCAAAGAGCAGATCATTTGGCCGCAAACCAACATGGCTTATCTGGCAGCCATGCTGCCTGATAATCTATCAGTTGAAATAATTGACTGCATTGCCGAGCGCATGTCTTGGCCTGAATTTTTAAAACTCCTTAATAATAAAAAACCACGCTACGTTGTGTCGCATGTTATTACCTCAACCGCAACAAACGATTTGCGCGTTTTTAAAGAAGCTAAAAAACTGGGAGCGATAACCATTACAATGGGCCCACATGTTACTGAACTGACTGAAAATACCTTAAAAGAAAACCCTGATCTTGATTTTATTATGACCCGGGAGTGCGACTATACTTTTAAAGAGCTAATAAACGCGCTGGAGAATAAACAAACCGATCTAAGCGATATTAAAGGCTTGGCGTGGAAACAGGGGGATAGAATTATTAAAAATGAAAACCGGCCATACATTGAGAATCTGGACGAACTGCCCTTGCCCAGGCACGATCTGCTGCCAATTGAAAAATACGTTTTCCCGTTCATGGCATCCGAATTTACCTTTGTGGTTTCGGGCCGAGGCTGTCCTTATCCTTGCGCATTTTGCCGCCAGCCGATCATGTGGGAAAAAAAAGTCCGCCTTCGCTCGGCCCAAAGTATAATGAAAGAATTAAGAATGCTTAAAAAACTGGGAGTAAATAATTTTATTTTCCATTCTGATACTTTTACAGTCAACATGAACATAGTCAAAGAGCTCTGTGAAATGATGGTTGATGAAAAGTTAAATCTAACCTGGGCCTGCAACAGCCGGGTGGATACAGTGGATAAAGAAACCTTAAAGCTGATGAAAAAAGCCGGCTGCTGGATGATCGCTTATGGCTTTGAATCCGGTTCGCAGGCAATACTGGATAAATGCGAAAAAAAAGCAACAGTTGAACAAGGCAAAAAAATCGCTCAAATAACCCATGATATCGGCATCAAAGTGTATGGATATTTTATTATCGGCCTGCTGGGTGAAACCAAAGAAACAATTGAAAAAACCATTAATTTCGCCAAGAGCAACCCAATCACTTTTGCCATCTTTCATGTCGCTTCACCCTTTCCCGGAACTAAATTCTATAAACAGGTAAAGGAAAATAACTGGCTTACTAATGAGCAATGGGAGGCTACTGACCAGGGCGGCAATTCACCGGTTGATTACCCTGAGCTTAGCGGAGAAGAAATAATGCAAGGCATTAAACGCGCTTATCGCTCATTTTATCTCCGCCCCAAAGCCGTAATAAATATTTTTGGAGCAGTTAGGAATTATAATGATATTAAACATTTAATCAGCGCCGGCGTAAGCCAGCTGCTATGGAAATAATATGGAAATAAATAAAAATTCAAACATTGAGGAAATGGCCAAATGGAATGATGAAATGGTCAGTAAATACCACAAGGATGGTATTCTTTTTGAAAGTAAAAATCCGATTTTAAAAAACCTGGAAATCATGCGGCTTAAAAAAATAATAAAATTGTCTGATTTAAAAGCAGATAACAAGCTCCTTGACTTGGGCTGCGGCGAGGGGTTCTTCCTTTACTTACTGCCAAAAAATATACAGGCTAAGGGCGTTGATATCTCCAGGGTTGCCCTTGAGAGAGCCAAAGAATTACTAAAAGACCGCCCCAATACTTCTGTTGGCTTTGGCAATGCCTATAAAACCGACTTTAATGATAAATCATTTGACAAGATCGCCTGCTCTGAAGTTCTGGAGCATGTACCCGAGCCAGAAAAAGTAATCAAAGAAATACATCGCTTGCTTAAAGACGATGGAATTGCCGTTATCAGCGTACCGGATGAAAAACGGATCAAATGTATTATGAGGATAATTAAATTAACCCGGCTGGATAAATTCCTTCATGCGGCCCGCAAGCAAGAGGACTATGACTGGCACTTGCATGAAGCTGATAAAAATTTTATCAATAAAATTACCAAAGACTATTTTAGAATTAAAAAAATTACCCGGGCACCGTCCCTGCTTGGCTACCGCTTTGTGGTTAGTTTAACTAAAAAATAATGATAAAAAGAGCAAACAAAAAAATTTGGATTTATTCAAGTTTTTTTATTTTGTCAATTTTAATCGGAATTATTGTTCTTGATTTAAGACCGGATCTTATGATGCGTGACGGGACTCGTTATAACCAAATCGCTCAAGGCCTGGTTAATAATCATGAGTATATCGCGGTATATGGCCATATCACCTACCCGGGCTATCCTTTTTTTCTGGCAATTATTTATAAAATATTTGGATATAATATATTTGCGGTATTTTTCATTCAATCTATATTGCTCGGTTTGATCGCCTCTCTTGTTTTCTACATTGCCAGGCGTTTTTTACATTTAAACTATTTATTTTCGTATCTGGCCGGATTAATAATAATATTGTGGCCTTACTTGATCCTTTACTCGGTACTCATAATGACTGAAATCTTGTTTATTGTTCTACTGCTCTTATTTATTATCCGCTACTTAATTTTTAAAGAATCACCCAATGTTAAAAACGCGGTTATAATGGCAATAATCTTAACAATTGCCGTCCTAATAAGGCCCATTCCCCTGTTACTGCTGCCCTGGATAATAATACTTTCGTTATTAATTAAGTGGAAATATAAAGATTTTCATTTTAATAAAAATATATTTAAAAAATATATCATTGCTCTTCTGCTTTTTATATTTTTACTTTCCCCCTGGATCGCTTTTAGCTCGTACAAAATTGATCGGTTTGTGCCGGTTGGCTCAAATATTTACGCAATTCTTAATAAGGTAAACAAATCATATCTTTATGAACGCCAAGTATTTGACACTAAAGGCTACGAGGAAGACGCGGAAATAGTTCTCCATAAAATTCTATTAGTCAAACTAAAAAATACTTATCGCTTTTGGAAGTCCGGCATAGAGGGCTACCACGCTGAAGCAGTAATAGAAAAATATTCAGCAACTAAATATTTAATATTCATATACCGCGTATTTTATTTCCTGATCATCGGCCTGGGCTTTCTCTCGCTCTTTTTCCTAAAAAAAAATAAACACATACTTAATCTTTGGATAATATTATTATACTTTTGGGCTTTTCACACTGCCATGCATACCCACCCCCGCTTCACCCTGCCGATTATTCCGATAATTATAATGTTTGCCGTCTTTTCTTTGTCTGAAATAAAAAATTTAATTTTAAAAAAATAATTTATTGTATAATAAAAACAGTCCTTAGTTAATTTCAGGACTGTTTTTATATTGTCTAATTAATTATTTCATAAATCGCAATACTGAGTCCGGTCATTTTCATTCCTGGCAGCCTCAATACCGGCAGCAATAGTCGCGGTCTGCCCAAAATTTCTCGTAAAATTAATAATCTTTATATTCTTATTCTCGCTCGCTACCTTTTTTAATTCTTTTTTACTATCATCAATTGAGCCATCATTAACCGCGATTATTTCATATTCCACGCCCAAACCGCCAAGCACATTATTAATTTTTTTTTAACAATGTCCTGATATTTTTTTCTTCGTTGTATATTGGAATAATGATAGATATTCTTATCATATATTAAAAACTTTATAATCTTTGGTAGATATTTTATCCCACATAAATGAAACTCCTATTAACGCAAACACGAAATAAAAAGGATAAACAGGTTGAACATATCTAGGTATGGCATGTAATAAGCTATATACTATATTAAAATATATTATAAATATCAAAAACCAGCTAATCTTATCCCATTTTTTAATACTTTTTAATATTCCATACACGACAAAAAATAAAAAGGTATACCATATTAATCTAATGAATAATAATATTAATATCTTCACATATTCCGGAATTTGCGGCCACCTACCTTCAGCAAACATAAAATGAATATAGTTATTTCCGCCAAAAAATCTTTGTGGAATCATTGGATTATTTAAATTGATAAAATCTAAAATGCTCATTAATAAATACTTATGAGGATTTGCAATAATTTTATCGGCTGCCTCCTTTGTTAACATACTATCCATTTCATAGTATAATATACCTTTATTTTTTAACTCATCAATTTTATTTCTTATCGGTTGAAAATTTCTAAATGCCCTGATGTCAAAATCATTATCAAATTTTTCAATAAAATAATACCCAAATATATGTCCAATTAAATATTTTGGATAATTATTATATACTTTTTCCATAAAATAGGTTCGAAAAGCAAGGATTCTTCCAGTTCTTGGGGCAATAGCCGGATTTAAGTTTATTTTATCATTTTTATAACTAGTATAAATTAACCAAGGACTTAAAATTAATATAAATCCAAATATAGTAATAATTAAAATTTTGGTTAATTTTATGAATGTAATCTTTTTGTAAAAAATAAATATAAAATTTAAAATAATAAAAAAAATTACATATTGGAGAGAGGCATTTACTAGTGTACCCAATCCCAAGAACAATCCAATAAAAAAATAATCATAATATTTTTTATTTTTTTTAAATAAAAAAAAGGCAGTTATTATAATCAAAAATGTAAACAACATCTCTCTATGTAAACTACCGGCATAGTTTGCAAAACCGTAGTATATTGAGAATAAAAAAGCAGATAAAAAGCTAAATAACTTAGTAAAATTAATCAATAAAATTTTATAGAGCAGTATAGAGCTAAGCGCATATAAAAAAACTTGTACAATTTTTACAAAAATTACACTATTATTTGAAATTTTAAAAAGAACAGCAATAAATAAAGGATACAATGGTTCGGTATAAGTATCTTCACCATCTATTGTAAGCGTGCCATTTTCCAAATAATCAATTGCCATGGGTACATACCTTGCCGAATCTCCTTGTATGCTTATATCAAAAAATCTAATATTGGTCCAAAAAAAAGTTGATATAAAAGTTACTACAGCTAATACTAAAAATATTTTGTAGTTTTCCATTTCTTTTATTCTTTCTTTAAACATATTGTTAATTTTATATTATGCCGGAATTATTATTGTACAAAAAAATTAAATTATTTACTTTTTAGCTTATTCATTGAAATAAAAAAACTTTAATTAGTTATATGCTAATAATCTTCTATATTTTTTACCTTCAAATATAACTTTGATATTATTAAACCTTGCCTCAAGTTCTTTTTCACCTCCTACGTTTTTTCTTACATCAATAATTAATACTCCATTTTCATTCAACTTTTTACAACACTCATCCAGATAAGTGGAAACCGGATAATGAAACCCCCAAGATATCAAAGAAATAATTATGTCAAAATTATTTTTAAAAATTATCTTATTATCATCAGTAGCCTCTTGAGTGTATATTTTTTCTCTGTCAACGCCGTTCTCAATTAATAAATTTTTTGCTACAGACAACGAATTATAAAAAGATCCTTTTTCCTCAAAATGGTAATAAACCTTTTTATCAATTGATGTTCTGTCAATTAAAAAAATATCAATATTATTTTTATAATAATCACTTATTAATAAATCGATTCCAGCGACACCACACCCTATATCTAGGATTGATTTTGCCTTTTCGGGTAGATATTGTTTTATGGCATTATATTCTTTTAAGATATCATTATAATACTCTTTCTTAATTTGTTTTTTGAACAAAAGCGATTTTATATCGACTTCAAATTTATAAAAAAATGGATAACGTGCAGATATTCTGTTTAATATTTTGGATATCCAATTAGTTGATAAATATTGTGTTCTCTGAAATAAAATATATTTAATTATACTCCCCGGGATATAAATTTTTTTATACATATAGGTTTAACTAAAAATTATTATTAAAAAACCACATAATATTATTTATCTCGTTAATGTCTTTTTAACTTCATAGGTTGTGCCATAACCAAAATTATTTACAATTTTAAAATTTTTAAATCTATCAATAATTTTTATCAATGGTAATAAAAATTCAAAATATGGTAAACACAGTGCGGATGCTTTTTGTTTATTAATTTTATAGCCGAGTTTCTTAACTTTTTTTGGAAGAATCCATGGGAAACGAAATATATGATTCAAATCCTTTTGCCCGGCATAACCCTCATTAACTCCTTCATTTAAACTAACCAAGGCAAATATTGTTTTCAAAAAACCATAAGGAAGGGCAAGTAAAGATCTTTTTCCTTTTAACCAAAAACATCCGGTCCCTACTTGCACAAATGAACATAAATTTAATATTGTTGGGATAGCAATAACAGCTTTATTTTTCGTCACTCGCATAATTTCTTTTAAACCTTTGTCAAAATCCGGTAAGTGTTCAAGCACATGAGAGCTGACAACTAAATCAAATTCCCCGTCTTTAAATGGCAAATTTTCTAAATCACTGACAATAAATTTTACATTACTACTAAACTTAAAAATATTATTTAGTGATTTGCATTTTTCTATATTTAACTTTGATATATCACACCCAATTACAACCGCGCCTTTTTCCGCAATCATAAATGATAATACTCCCTCACCGCAACCGGCATCCAGTACTTTCATCCCTGGTTTAATATATTCAACAAAATCATTATATTGCATTTCATGTGCGTAACGCCTTAGCTTATATTCTGATTTCAATCTTTTATCAATTATTCTATCATGATAATTTGTATAAAATTCTTTAATTTCCATATTATCACTTATTCTTAATTAACGTTTCATATACCTTACTTGTTTCTTCTACTATTGCCTTCCAGCTTAAATTTTCTCTTGCATAATTTAGAGCGTTTTCTGGCTGATTTGATTCTTCATCAATTAAATACGCAACAATTATTTTAGCAAATTTCTTATAAACATCTTCGCTTAATTTTTTTGGCGCATCATAATTTGAATCTTCCCATTCAACTAATTTAACAAACCTACCTCGTTCCTCATTTTTTCCTAATAACTCTACCAAACCCCCAACTTTGCTGGCTACGATTTTTTTACCCATTGCCATTGCTTCGGCGCAAGCCAGACTTGATGATTCGGCTGTGGAAGGAAAAATTACCATATCTGTTAATTTTAAATATTGCGGAACAAATTCGTTGTCAACCATTCCCAACATTTCAACATGATTAGAAATATCCAAACTTTTAATTCTTTTTTCAATAAACGGTCTCATTCTACCGTCACCAAGAATTAATAGCTTAATATTAGGTATTTCTTTAATAATGTACGGCATGGTTTCGACAAGAAAATGAACCCCATTCTTGGGAACCAGCCTTCTAACAGTCATAATAGTCTTTCTGTCTTTATATTTTTCTAAATATTCTCTGGGAACTGTTACATCTTCTTTAAACCTTTTATGGTCATAGCCATTACTAATAATTACTACTTTTTTGGGGGAAATATATTTATAGGTAAAACCAGCCAAGTCATGTGAAGTTGAAATTACTTTTGAGGCTAGTTTAAGAGATAAATACCGATAAATATTATGTGCTAGCTTATAAATATTATTTGAATAACCTCTATGATCAAGAATGCCCATGCCGTGTAAAACGACTACTACCGGCCTCCTTCTAATCTTGCCGACAATAGCAGCTAACATCGCTAACCGATAGCTATAGTGACAATGAATCACGTCGCAAGTTTTTACATTGCGAAAAAGTAAACCGAAAATCTTCAAAATATTTTTTCTGTTCCACTGCACTCTAATTACATCCTGGTCATATATTTTATTGTCCGGGTCCAATTCGTTAGTAATCAATTTTACCTCATAATTTTCATTTCTCAAATTTTTTATAATATTCTCAACATGTATTTCCGCCCCGCCAATACTCGGCAAATAGGTTTCACTTGTCATTAATACTCTCATAGTTTATTTATGATACTTAATATTTTTTCAGCGCTCTTTCCGTTACCAAAAGGATTTTCCCAACTTTTTTTATTACTCATCATCTTTTGTGAATATAAACGTATTTTTTCCGGATCAACCCCAGCTAATACATTGGCGCCGCACCTAATTGTTTCCGGCCTCTCGGTGTTATCTCTAATCGTTACACATGGCACTCCCATAGTACACGCCTCCTCTTGTACGCCCCCGGAATCAGTAATTATTAATTTCGAATTTTCAATAAGATTTAAAAAATCCAAATATCCCACCGGATCAATAAATCTTACCTTTTTAGGCCTTTCTATTTCAAATTTTTTTAAATTAATCAATGACCTGGGGTGTATAGGATATATTAAATCATGGTTATCTAATTTTGAGACAGCATCAAATCCTTCCAGAATCTTTGAAAATCTATTTATATTATCTACATTCTCTGGTCGATGAGCAGTAATTAGTATATAATCATTTTTTTCTAAATTAAATTCTTTTAAAATATTTGAAGTTTTTTGGGCTAATTTAATATTTTGGTAAACGGCATCCACTATTGTATTACCAGTCAAATATATTTTTTCTTTATCAACATTCTCATCAACTAAATTATCATAAGCATCTTGGGTGGGGACAAAAAATATATCAGAGATATGATCAGTTAATATCCGATTTCTTTCCTCGGGCATAGTTAAATCATGGCTCCTTAGTCCGGCCTCAAGATGAATGAGGCAGATGCCAAATTTATTTGCCGCCAAAGCGCCGGCTAATACGCTATTAGTATCTCCCTCAACTATTACATGGGTCACCCTTTCTTTTGCATAAATCTCTTGAATATTCTTTACCATTTTACCAATTTGCTTCCTATACTCAAGATTTCCGGCTTCAATATTATATTTCGGCCTTGTCAATTCCAACTCTTCAAAAAATTTTTTATCCATCTCATAATTGTAATGCTGCCCGGTATGCAGAACGAAGTAGTTTATATCATTTTTTTCAAATACTCTAATTAAAGGCGCCATTTTTATAATTTCAGGCCTGGTTCCGACAACTAAACAAATTTTTTTCATAACTATTATACTTTTAATTCATTTATAATTTTTTTCGCTCTCTCTTCCCAGCTAAAATGCAAAGCTTTACTATACGCATTAATTATCAAATTCTCAATATTTATTTTATTGCTTATTACCTTTTCAATTTTATCTTCTAGGTCTTCTACGTCATCCGGTCTTACTAATACACAATTCTTATTATTCATAATCTCAAGAAGACTGGGCAAGGAAGAGGCGATAATCGGGCGCTTACTTGCCATATATTCAAACATTTTTAATGGCGACATATAATACCTATAATGTTTTATATCAGGAAACGGCATTAATAGTATATCACAACTCTTTTGAAAAACCGAAAGCTTATCAAGTGAAACACGATTAACAAATTTGCAATATTCAGAAACATTTAAACCATGTGCCATTTTAACATAATAATTTATATCACTATCAGAACCGCCTACGGACACAAATAAAACATCTTTTCTTTTAATAACCAACTTTTTAAGTGACTCTAAAATAATTTTAACCCCCTTATCTTGGCCCATTGTTTTTAAACTGCCGGTATACCCTAATATATATTTATAACGAGGTAAATTAAATTCCTTTTTTGCCTCTTCTTTAGTAACATTAATATCAAATTTTTTTATGTCTACTCCATCATGGGCAACTATTATTTCATTATCTTTAAAACCTTTATTTATAAACAACTTTTTTAAATGATTGTTAACTACTACTATCTTATCCGCCCTTTTAAGTATTTTTATATACAGCCATTCCTTTGAAGCAGGCCAGCTATGAGCCTCAAAAATAGTTTTATAGCCCCTAACAGAGTAAAACATAGCAACCAAAATATCACGAGTGTAAACAACAGTGTTGCGTTCAATTTTTTTAAAAATTAAACTTAATAAAAAAAACAACATCTGAAAATAAAAAGACCGAATAAATAATATTTTGTTGAACCTAACAAAATCAAAACATCTAATATATTTAATTTTAAAGTTCGTTTTTAGAGCATAGTAATCAAATACATTTTTTTTAATACTGTTTCTTCTCGTTGGCACCCATAATTCAACCTCTAGCCCCGCGCTTGAAAATTCCTCGCACATCTTGCATATCTGGTAGCCATGGGCTTTTTCAGTCGGTATACGAGCGTTAGTTATATAAATTAATTTCTGCATATTATTCTACTTTCCAATGAGATAAATCTTTATTTAATAACTTTTCCAGCCTGTTAATATCATTCTGGAAAAAAATAAATAATTTTTTTCTGTCCTCTATATTTATTTCCCCCTCTTTTTTTCTTGCCAAAATATTATTTAAATTTTTATAATTAACCCCCAATTTTTTTAATGGCTTAATTAATAAATAACTTGCCCATTCACGGTTATATAATTTAAAATATATTTTATTAATAAACTTAAATATTTTAGACTTTTGGATCGCGGCAGTATTAAGTTTTGTAATAACAATACTTGGTTGAAAAATATTATCTACATTTAAAAATTGATAAAGTTGTTTAACGGTTTTGTGAGGTTTAACCAAAATATCTTCATAAAATACTATCTTAATATTTTTCCTTGGAAAAAGATCAAAATAATTCTTTAAATATTTTGCGTACAAACCAAATTCAATTAATTCCGGATTACGCCTGGTAGCATCTAAAATTGACAGATAATTTAACTTCTTATTTTTACCCTGAATATGCCTATATCTGGAAATAAACCTATCAACCGGATTGCGAAGCGAAACAATAATTTTTACATTAGGAAAATGATTGTAAATCCTGGCTGGCGCGTTTTTATCAGTTAAATAACTTGTGCTAAACTCACCAATTATCTTATTTGATTCACATTGCGAAAATAAACTTTGATAATAACGAATTTTTTTATTATAATTTCTATCTTTGCTAAAAAAATGGCTTTCCTTTCCGGAATATCCATCAATTTCAGGATGTTCAAGCAAACACTTGTATATCCAGGTAGTGGCTGCCTTCTGAGCTCCTATACCAATAAAATCAACATTAAAACTTTTCATAACCAATAGCTGGAATTAATTTGTTATTTGAATTATAATAGACTTGAGTGCACAATTAGTATTGTAGCGAAATTTTCAGATTTTGAGGAAATTTTTCAGAAAAAATTTTTGCTTATGTGCTAATATAGGCCAAAATTTTTTATGCAAAATTTACCAAAATATGGAAATTGCAGCAAATACTAATTGTGCACTCAAGTCTAATAACATATATTTTGCTTATTATATAGATACAAATATGTATAAAAAAATAAAAATTTATCTTTATGGTATTCTACGCAAGTCTGAAAAATGGACGCATACTGATATGGTGTATTTAGCCAAAGGCGCCTACTGGCTGACAATCGCCAATATCATCTCCAGCGTTTCGGCTTTCTTGTTGTCAATTGCTTTTGCCAACCTTTTGCTTAAAGAAACTTATGGCCTCTATACTTTTATTTTATCAATAGTAGGAATTTTAACTATCCCGACAATGGCAGGAATTAACACGGCTTTAACCAGCTCAGTAGCGCGCGGTTTTGAGGGGTCTGTTATCCCAGCACTTAAAACCAGAATTAAATGGGGATTATTAGGCGGCTTGGCCAGTATTGCTGTTGCCGGATATTATTTTATTAATGACAATATCACTCTAACAATTTGTTTTCTTATTGGCGGTATCTTTATCCCTTTAATGAACCCTTTAACTGTTTATGGCTCTTTTTTGGCAGGAAAAAAACTTTTTAAAGAATCTTCCTTTTTTAGCAGTATCACAAAAATAGTTGCCGCCGCACTGATGATCGCTACGCTTTTTATTACCAGTAATATTTTCATTATCATTCTGGTGTATTTTTCTTCCTATACATTTATGCGTTTGTTAATTTTATTTATAATACTAAAACGGCATAAAACCAATGATAAAAAAGAAGCAGACACAATCTCTTATGGCAAACACTTAACTGTAATGAACGTATTTGGGACAATCGTAAACCAGCTTGATAAATTATTAATGTGGCACTTCCTTGGCGCGACCCAGCTAGCTATTTACGTACTCGCCTTAGCGCCAACCGCCCAAATAAGATCCTTCCTTGATGTTGCCAAGCCTTTGGCTTTCCCAAAACTGTCAACCCAAGACGGTAAGGTGCTAAAGAAAACGCTACCGATTAAGATGATCAAATTACTGCTAATAATTATCTTAATAGTTGTTGCTTTCTGTTTTGTTGCTCCGTACTTATATCATTTGTTTTTCCCCAAATACCTTGAGTCAATAGGTTTCGCCCAATTCTATATTCTTATCCTTCTTTTTTACCCGCAAAAATTCATGGGGCAGGCCTTAACCGCGCATAAAAAAAAGCGCGCTCTCTATATGATTGCTACAATTAATCCGATTGTTAAACTTGCTCTATTAATAACATTAATTCCGCTTTATGGAATAAACGGCGCTATTGCGGCCCAAATTCTGCCTTTATCAGTGAATACTGTTCTTGCATCCTACTACTTTAAAAAAATCTAAATTTTCTTAAAAACAAATTGTACACCCGACCATGGGTAATTGAACTCATTATTAATTATCAGTTCAAAACCATGATTTTTTATTTTTTCAATAATAATTTTATTATCATCCCAAGCTATCGCTTCAAAGTTTCTTTTTAACCCACTAGGATTACTGTCGCCTTTGCAAAGTTCAAGAATAAATAAACCTTTATCTTTTAATACCCTTTTTGTCTCTCTTATCAATTTGTCAACCTCCAAGGAATGATCAAGGGAATTATTAAAAACTACATCAACACAACTATTGGGATATTGAATATTATGAAAATCACCATGTACTACGTATTTATTACTTTTTCCAGGATTAAGGTCTATACCTACGGCAAAGCAACCTAAATCTATAAAAGATTTTACCTCTGTACCGATTCTGGCTGCCAGACATAGTACATTCATGCTGGATGTAATTAAACCGATACCCTTAAGCCTTTCTCTCAACACCTTCCTATATTTTATATCATATTCATTCAAAGTATTACTATTAATCCGGCTTAATTTTGAAGCTTGATGTTTTACGTATTGGCTATAATTTTTATATTTTTTTCTCAATAACCCAACATCTTCAATTTTTTCAACATCAAACCTCCATTTTTTCCTATTTTTAATAATTCCAATAATTGATACTGGGTTTTTTATTATACTGATTATTTTTTTTATTTTTATCATAATTGATAAGTAATTATTTTATAGCATAAACTATAAATCCAGAAGGGACAGTTGTTTTCTTATTTATATATATTTTCTGCCCAATCTGGCAATCAGAGGATTAGGCAGTCTTGCAAATACTTTTGCTTTGCCTTTTGATAATCTGCCGGATGTTAATATTCCTCAAATTGCTTGAAATTTATTTCCATGATGAAATATTTCTACATGTTCAAAATCTTTAAATAAATGATTCAAAGAGTCCCATGTAAACCTATAATAATCTTTTGAATCTGGATGATACTGATATATAAACACAGTTGACAAAATACATACACCGCCTTTCTTTAATATCCGATATATTTCGGAAACAGCCCTTTGCGGATCGTATACATGTTCAAGAACTTCAGTTGAAATCACAGTATCAAAATAATTAGATTCCCACTGTACATTATGTAAATCGCAACATATATCAGGCTGGCTATCTGGGTTTAGATCCAATCTCATATATTTAGTGTGCGGCACATATCTTTTTAAAGGAGAGCTTCCGGATCCAAAATCTAACACAACTCCTGGCTTCAATCTTTTAAACTGAATACGTAATAAATGTATGGTATTTATCCAGTGAACTGTGCCAAAACGCACATGCGGCAATATATATTTTCGAATTAATTTCCTAATAATCATTTTATTTGTTTATTTTAAATTCACATTAATTTTTTAGTATTTATTTACTCCGGTTTCTTTGTTTTTATTACTTTTGTAAATAATTTTGGAAAAAATAAAAATAAAAATTTTAAAAATGAATTTCGGGCCTTTTTACCGGTTATCTTGCAATTCTTAAAAGTTTTAAAATAATATCTCCTTGAATTTTTATAATCCTCTTTAAAACGATAGCATTCTGCCAAGGCATAATACTGCTCAGCTAACGCTCTGGGTCTTTTTTCTAAAATCTTTTTATGTTTATTTATAAAATACATCTTGCCCCGAATCCTTCTGTCCATATCAGTCCCCATTCTTTCTCCATGAGCTCCTTTCATTCTAACTAAAATATCTTCCATTGAATAGCCCCATTCCTTACCACCCATCCGATATAACAGATCCATTTCCTGGTTAGCCGGAGTATTATTGTCAAAGCCGCCCACTCTATCAAGAACATCTTTTTTCACCATCAAAGTGGAAGTAATAGGCTTAATTTGAAAAGTAATAATATGCTCATAATAATTAGCTAGGCCGAAAAGCTTAGCTTTTCTTTGATATATTTCTTTGGTTTTCGTGTTATAAAATTCTACTCCGCAAAATACATAAGAAATTTTATCACCGTATTTATCAATTATTTCCTTTTTCTTTTCCAGATATTCTGAAAACCACTCATCATCATCATCTAAAAATGCTACCCATTCACCCTTTGCCACCTTTAGGGCGGTATTTTTGGCCACCGGACTGCCGTAGTTCTTATCATGCTGGATATAAGTTATTCTTTGATCATTAAATTCGCTAACTACTTTATTAGCTCGTTTTTTATCCCCGTCATCAACAATAATCACTTCAAAATTTTTATAAGTTTGTTTAAGAACGCTCTTAATGGTTTCACGCAGTAAATCAGGACGATTCCAAGTGGGAAGTAAAATACTAAAAAATAGTTTTTTTTCTTCAGTCATTTATTTTAAATGCAAGTGATGCTTAAAAAATTCATTATTCCTGGAGTCTCCCGGGATATAGACAAATTTAAAATTATTTTTCCAGGCAACGTAATTAAAACTTAATTGATCCCGCCGGCTCCACTGTTCAATTTCCTTCCACCAATCCTCCATGGTTTTTACTACATCAGCTTCATTGTGCTTACGCACTAAAATCATGCCGGATATTAATCCATTACGCTCCGGGTAGCCCTGCTTACGATAATAATCTACTTGTTTTTGCATTAATTCTGGTTCGTCTTTATAACTGCCTTTTTTAGTTAAACGGATACATTGTTTGGCTTCTTCATAAATACAATCCCAGGAATCATATAAATTCTTATGGTCAAAAGTTGCCATATTTTTTTTATCCAAATATTGATCAATCAATTTATTCAGGTCTCCTTGCACTTTCAGATTACCATCGGCAAATATGCTATATTCGTATTCACTTAAATATTTATGCGGCAGTATTTTATAGATCTTCGCCGCCCGAGCCGGGTCTTTATGGCTTGGCGCGACTTTTTTTATCTGCCAAACCTTTGATTTAAAATCCTGGTCAGTAAAACAAATATAATCAAAATTGTCTGAGACATGCTTCGGTTCCATTAACTTATCCTTGTTGCCAAAAATAGTAGTATACATCACGCGGTTCTTTCTCTTTACTTTGACTATCATTTGGTAAGCAAAGAGCTGGGGCCGCAACCCGGCAATCAGGCAAGGTATCTTTGGATGATAAATATGATTTTCCTCTGTAACATAAAATCCATTAGCTGATAATTCTTTTTTAAGCGAATTGTAAGTATAAAAATGAACATGTCCCTCGTCCCAAAAACCTGTTTTATGATATTCAAATTGCCCAAAAAGCATTCGCAACCGCAATGTCCACATGAGAAAATTCGGGGTAGTAATTATCAGTTCGCCATCGCTTGTTAAATATTTCTTGATTTTATCAAGAAAAACTGCTGGCTGAAATAAATGCTCTATCAACTCGCTTACAATTATTAAGTCATAATCGTTGTCAATTTCAGCCCAATCAGTAGATTCCACATCCAAATAAACTGCCTTATCAAGAACTTTTTTTGCTTTTTCCAAAGCCGACTCAGAGATATCACAGCCATGGACAATGGCGCCAAATTTTTTTAGCTCCTCGCCCAAACGGCCGTTGCCACAACCAATATCCAACACTTTTTTATTCTTTAATTCACCTGCCAACTCAATAACTTTCAATATTCTCGCATTACTGACGCCATAGCCACTTTTTTTATTATAATATTCTTTTACATTCATTTGTTTAGCGCCATGCCTTTGGTAAATTTTTATTTATCTCAATATTATCAAAATACTGGCTTTGCTTAACCCCTTCCTTTTTAGCCCACTCTGCCATACTTCTTGTTCCATCCTCAAGGCTTGTCTTTATTTCAAGACCAAGAATTTCTTGCGCCAGAGAATGGTCAGAATATGCCTCAACTACTTCATTCCTTGCCTCTACATTGACTACATTATGCTCTACCCCCATTGCCTTAGCCACATATTTTGTTAGCTGATTAACAGTATAAGGTTTATCAGCGCCAATGTTAAATATTTTTTCATACGCATGCAAATTAAACGCGGCCTTAGCCATAACCGGAGCAATGTCATTGATATGAGTAAAGGCGCGTTTTTGCTCACCATCGCCGAATATTGTCATTGGCTTGTTCTGCATAATTTGATTCATAAATATGCCGATCACATTACGATATTTGTCGCCAACGTTTTGCCGCTCGCCATATACGTTGTGAGGGCGAAAAATAATATAATCCAGGCCGAATAATTCCTTAGTAATTTTTAATTCCTGCTCAACGGCATATTTGGCTATACCATAAGAATCTTCAGGTATTGGGGTCATATCTTCCTTCATTGGCAATTGGTTTGAGCCATACACGGCAATAGAAGAAGTAAAAAGAAAGCACTTTACGCCATAGTTGACCGAAGCATTTATCAAATTAACGCTTCCTATTAAATTATTTTCATAATTAAATCGTTTAATGAAATGACTAAGCCCTTCAGCCGCGTAAGCCGCTAAATGGTACACATAATTGAATTTATTCTTCTCAAATAATTCATTTATTAGCTTATAATCGCCAATACTGCCTTTGATAAATTCGGCTTTAGGGTTAACATTATTGGCAAACCCGCCGCTCAAATCATCAAGCACGGTTACTATGTGGCCCATTTTAATTAATTCGTCGGCAATGTGGGAGCCCATAAACCCTGCGCCCCCTGTTACCAAAATTCTTGCTTTTTCCATACAATTATTTTTCTATAATATTAATTATTAATTCTTTTAACTGCTTACCCAAAACAGCGGGGGTGGCATTGTTATTAAACTTATTAAATCCATTAGCAGAAATTTTTTCTTGAAGCGGCTTGTTGTTTGCTAATTGTCTGATTCCTTTCGCTAAACCAGTCTCATCACTAATATTAACAAGCAT
Source organism: Candidatus Parcubacteria bacterium (assembly GCA_023137275.1). Taxonomy (GTDB): domain Bacteria; phylum Patescibacteriota; class Patescibacteriia; order Patescibacteriales; family UBA12075; genus JAGLNE01. The sequence continues at coordinate 38,491 of JAGLPO010000006.1, forward strand.
CATATCATCGTCAGTAAATAATTCACGTATTGCCACTGTGTCAGCGGTAACTACCGGTCTTTTCATGGCTAAACATTCATAGACTTTATTAGGTATTACTCGTTTTGTTTTATTGGTATTGCCAAATATACCTAAACATATATCAGCCCTAGCTGTTTCATCACGTATTACCTCCGGCGGTGACTTAGATATAAATGTAATATTATTAACCAATAAATCACGGGCTAATTTTTCCATCTCTGTATATTTTTGGCCTCCGCCAATTAAAATTATATCAACAGGATCATTAACCAACAATTTCGCGGCTTTTATAATGTACTGAATTCCTTGCAACGGAATATATGTACCGAAAAATAAAACCCGGGTTCTTTGTGAATTATTTGTTGGCCGCGGTAATGGATAATAAATATCAGGAGAAGCGCCGATATAAAAACGCGCGAACTTTTCTTTTTTTATTTTATATTCATTAACAAAATATTTAATATGCTCGTTTGTATCAAGTAGTACCTTATCAGCCATAAAACAGCTTAACCAATCAAAAAAGTGTAATATCCTTGCCTTTAAGCTGTTTTTTCGTACTGTTTGCCGGTCAAAAACATTAGAGTCATACATTGAGGTAAAAGCGTCAAAAATTATTTTCTTCCTGCAAAGCAACTTAGCTAAAGGAACCAGATAATGCCCGGGAAACGCAACCAGCATAATATCATATTTATCTCTTACTGCTCTATGTTTTTTTATTAAATCAAATATTTTTTTAAAGCCAGTCACTTTACTCCTACATTCTATCACTTTCACCCCATTCTCTTCCAGGCCGCGCATCAATACCCTATTTCGGGAATATTCCGGATCATAGACACCAAAAAAACAAACTGTTATTCTTTTTTGCATTTACAAAAATTAAATTTTATTATACACCAAATCGCTGATACCCCGTCTTTCCAATTTACTTTCTTGCCTTCCTCGTAAGTTCGGCCGGAGTAGGAAATTCCCACTTCATAAATCCGTAATTTATTTTTAGCCAGCAGCGCGGTAATTTCCGGTTCAATGCCAAAACGGTTAGAGCTTAACTTGGGTAATATTATATCCAAAGCCTTGCGGTTCATGGCCTTGTAGCAGGTTTCCATATCAGTTAAATTCAAGTTGGTGCACATATTTGAAAAAAGCGTTAACATCCGGTTGCCCAGATAATGCCAAAAATATAAAACCCGGTGAGGCTTGCTGGAGATAAAGCGCGAGCCATAGACAGCGTCAGCCTTGCCTGCCAGTATCGGGGCGATCATCTCTTTATATTCCTTTGGATCATATTCAAGATCCGCGTCCTGAACTATAACAATATCACCGGTCGCGATAGCAAAGCCAGCCCTGATTGCCGCGCCCTTGCCCTGGTTTTTCTCTTTGAATATAACTTTATAACGGTCTTGATATTTTTTTAATATTTCCCTGCTGCCGTCAATGGAACCGTCATCAATAAGCACCAGCTCTTTGGCAATATTATCTAAATTAACCGCTTCCACTCTTTTGATCAACTCTTCAACAGTATCTGCTTCATTATATATTGGAATAATTATAGATAACTTTTGCATATTATTTTAATCAACTTCTCCAAACTATGATCATTTTTCACAATCTCTCTTAATTCTTTGCCTAATTCCAATCGCTTCTCCGGCAAAGTATTAATTATTTTTTCAATCCTCTTTGCCAACGCCTGATAGTCCCCTTTATCATAAATCAAACCAGGATATTTACATAGCAAATCATTCTTAATTGCGTCATTGCATGAAATTACTAACAAACCACAAGCCATTGCCTCTAAAACAACCTTATCCAAACTGCCGGTCTGGCTGGCATGAATAAACAGATCAGCATCCTGATAATATTTAATAATATCTTTATTCGGTATTGGACCGACAAAATTAACTCTCTCCTCAAGCCCCTTTTCACCAACCAACTGCTTTAACTCCTTAAAATATTTCTCATCTTTCTCATCTAATGGCCCGCCGATAACGTCAAATTTAACATTCTTAATCCTTTCCACTGCCTTAATCAAGGTTTTAATATCTTTAGATGGAGAAATCCTCCCAACGGTTATTAGCGTAAATTTTGAATTTTGAATTTTGAATTTTGAATCAATTTTTAATTCTGAATTTTTAATTTTTAATTTTTGATAATCAATCCCATGCCCGACAACTTTAACCTTTTTACTTGATAATCTAAAACTCTCTTTAGAAGCCGTAAAAATAATATCAGTAAATTTTTCCGCGATTCGCAAATGCCAGGGAGCAGCCTTATGAGTCCACCATAAGGCAATTTTTTTTCTCATTAATTTCCAAAATATTCCCCCCAAAACCACATACTCCGAATTCATATGAACAAAAACCTTATCATAATTACATCTTTCAGAAATTATATATTTATAAAATCTAATTATATATGAACATCTCAATAATAACCTGCCGTCTGTTGTCTGTTGTCTGTTGTCTAAGTTCTCTTTCCCTAAACTTAATACTTTCACATTATCCGGTAAATCATATTCTCCTTTATATAAACATATTACAGTTAATTTTTCACAACGCGTGGCAAAAACACGCAACCAATCGTGAAAAAAACCCAAAATAGAGTCGTTTTTATCAACTTTTTGGGTAATAATTAATAATTTCATTACTTCTTCCAATCCTTGATAATCAATTGTTTATTTTTCCTATCAATCTCTACCTCTACCTTTTGTTTCTTTTGCCAATTAAATTCTCTGATTGCTTCAATCGGAAGGGTTAAGCTATAAGTTTTGCCATTGCCAACACGGTATAACTTGCGTATATTCCTGTTTTCTAATTTTTTCCTGGCCATAATTTTATGTATAGAGTTAACTCTAAACCTACAAGTTATACCCTAAAAGGGGCATTCTACGCCCAAAGGGCCTAACAGTAAACGAGAATATTCAAATTCCTTGACTGAAAAATAAATAAAAAATTACGCATAAAAACGTAATTTAATTAAACTTTAACCTATACACATTATACAATATTTGTCTTAAACAAAGCAATAGTCAGCGCCCTTGACATAAAATAAGTATTTGTGTACACTTAAGATACACATAAATAATAAAAAAATATATGACTACCAAACTTATAGGCGTTAGAGAATTTCGCCAAAACATTGCAACGCTTTATGCTAAAGCAAAAAAAAATAATTGGCGCTACATAATTTTGAACCGCAACCAGCCAATTTTTAAAGTTGAACCGCTAAGCAAAAAAGATGCTATTATTGAAAAATTAACCCAGGAAATTGAAGAGGCCAGAGAAGACGTGAAAAAAGGAAGATTATATACAATGGAACAAATCCGCCGTGATTTAAAGCTTTAACTTGTGAAATACAAACTATTCTATACATTAAAAGCAAAAAAAGATTTAGCTCATCTTGATAAAAAAATAGCAAATAGAATTTTAGACAAATTAGACTCCTTTATTGAATTCGACAATCCATTAAATCGCGCGAAAAAACTAGTAGATAACAAACAGGGGGCTTACAGGTTTAGAATTGGAGATTACAGAGCTATTTTTGATATTGATAATAGCGGGAAAATTATTATACTTTTAATTTTACGAGTTAAACACCGGAAAGAAGTCTATAGAAATTTTTAGGCCATTTTCACTTACTCACTCTCTCAACCAAAAAAATAACCCCAAATTTATTGGGGTATTTTTATTGGCGGACTTTGTCACGCCGTAGCTGAGACGAAGCTTTGCCGTGCTTGCACGCAAAGCTTCGGCGTAGCGAAGGCGGAGAGTGAGGGATTCGAACCCTCGTGGGCTATTAACCCGCCTGCTTTCCAAGCAAGTGCCATAGGCCTCTAGGCGAACTCTCCATAATTTTTCCCAACATCCTTTCAATTTAAGAAACCCTGGTTAACTTTATATGCTATTTAAATGCCTCTCAATTATACTCTTCATGCCCTCTCTCTCCCTGTCCTGGCTGTCAGTAAAGTCCTCAAACGGGACAGCGCCGGCGTGGGGTTCGGTGTTTACAAAAATGCCCGGTGTGCCGGTAACGCCGCAGCTTTTCCCCTGTTCTATTTGAGTTTGAATTTTATCTTTATACTTTTCTTCGTCCAGACAGTCATTAAACCGCGTTGTATCCAGCTCCAGCTCAATGGCGAAATTCTCAAATACCTCTGTGCTAAAGCCATTGTCCTGGCTAGAAAACAGCTTATCATGCATTTCCCAAAATTTATCCTGCTCAGCCGCGCATTCAGCGGCCAGCGCCGCCTGATAGGCGCGCGAATTGGAGCGCAAAGGAAAATGCCGAACCGCGATTACAACCTGCTCATTAAATTCATCCTTAACCTGCTCTAACACACTGGTAAATTGAGCCGAGTAGCCGCATTGAAAATCGTTATATGCTATTAATTGAACAGGCGCTTCCAAATTACCCTGATAATGGTCAGATCCGCTAATTGCCTGAACTGATTGGAGGCTGGTTGATTTGGCCTTTTCCAAAACTTCATTATCTATTTCCGCATTACTTGCCAACGGCTCGTTCTCTGCTTGCTCAATATTGTTATCTGAACTACTGGGAAGTTTAATACCTCCAAAGTCGCCTTTAAGCCAAAAATAGCTGCCCGCGGCGAAAAGGGCGATAATTATTAAAATTATGACTAGTTTAATTCCTATGTGATGGCTCATATGATCTTGTAGTTAAATATTTATGATTTTAAAACTATATAAGTAATTGAAAATTTATTTGAAATGCCATGTCTTAGACCGCAGACAACAGACGGCAGACAGCAGCCAATCATTCGCATGCTGTCGTCTTGATAAAACTTGCTAAAAATCTTACTTACACAAATTGGGTTTGTTAGCACGCCAATTTGTGGCATTTTCATATACATTCGCGATGTTAAAAATCGTCTGCTCCCCAAAGCGCGGACCGATCAGCTGAAGGCCAACCGGCATGTTGTCGACAAAGCCGGCCGGAATTGATATCGCCGGCAAACCGGCCAGAGACGCGCCGGTAACAAAAATATCTTCCAAATACATTGCCAATGGATCATCAACCTGCTCGCCGATCTTAAAAGCGATATGAGGCGAGGTCGGAGTTAAGAGGCAGTCAACTTTATTAAGGACCGCGTCCATTTCTTCTTTTATTATTGTCCGCACTTTTTGCGCCTGAAGATAATAAGCGTCAAAATAGCCGGCAGACAGGGCGTAAGTGCCCAGCATAATTCGCCGCTTAGCCTCTGGTCCAAAGCCTTCTCCCCTGGTCTTTTTATAAGCCGTTATTAGATCTTTGCCGTTAACGGCGCTATGACCATAACGGATACCGTCAAAACGGGCCAAATTTGAACTAATTTCCGAAGGAGTAATAATATAATAAACAGCGACTCCGTATTTCGTATGCGGCAATGATACATCAACTATTTCCGCGCCTAATTCCTGGTACTTTTTTATCGCTTCCTTTATTATTTTTTTAATATTTTCCTTTGTACCTTTGTTAAGATATTCCTTAGGCAAACCGATTTTAGTTCCTTTTAAAGCCTTCTTAAGATCAGCTGAATAATCCGGGACTGTTTTTAACGGGGTAGTGGTATCATTCTTGTCCTGCCCGGCAATAGCTTTTAATACAATAGCAGTATCCTCAACTGTTTTTGTGATCGGGCCCGGAACATCAGTTGAACTGGTCATTGCTATTAAGCCGAAGCGGGAAGATCGGCCGTATGTCGGCTTTAAACCAACCACGCCGCAAAAGCTGGCCGGACAGCGGATAGAGCCTCCGGTATCGGTGCCAAGCGCGAATACGCACATATCAGAGACAACCGCGGCCGCTGATCCGCCGGAAGAACCACCCGGCACCCGATCCAAATCCCATGGATTATGGCTAGGCCCGTAAGCTGAGTTTTCAGTACTGGCCCCGTGGGCAAATTCATCTAAATTGGCTTTACCTAATAGAACCGCGCCAGCCTTTTTAAGCTTTTTTATTATGGTCGCGTCATAAGGCGCGATGTAATTATCCAGTATCCTGGAAGCGGCCGTGGTTCTTACCCCTTTGGTCATAATATTGTCTTTCGCAATATAGGGAATGCCCAGAAGTTCATTTTTTTCTCCTTTTTTTCTCCGACCGTCCGCGGCTTCTGCTTGTTTTAATGCTTTTTCTTCGCATACCGTGAGCATGGCCTTCACCTTGCCGTCAATTTCTTTGATCCGTCTCAAACAAGCCTTAGTTAATTCAACTGAAGTTATTTCACCTTTAGCTAATTTCTTATTAGCCTCTTTGATTGTTAGTTGGTTTAATTTCATATTATTTAGACCGCAGACCGCAGTCTGTTATTCGCATTCTGTTGTCTGCTGTCTGTGGTCTGCTGTCTCGTTAATCTAAAACCCGCTTCACCTTCACTTGTCCGCCCTCAAACTCCGGCGCTTGCTTAAGCGCGGCTTTAACCTCGTCTTTATCCCAAACACACACCTTATCTTCCTGAAAAACATTAGTCAGGCCGGTTACCTGAGCCGTCGGCTCTACGTTTGCGGTATCAACTTCTTGTAATTGGTCAATATATTTTAATATATTGGAGATCTGAGAACCATATTTAGCCAGTTCTTTCTCGGTTAATTCCAATCTGGCTAAATTGGCTATATGTTGTATATCCTTTTTATTTAATTTCATAGAAACAGACAGCAGATAGCAGATAGCAGTATAATATTCGCATACTGTGGCCTGTTGTCTGTTGTCTAATTAATTATTTAATCATCTTTAAAAATTCTTCTTCGCTAATTATCTTCACTCCCAGTTCTTTAGCTTTTTCAAATTTACTCCCCGGGTCTTTGCCAGCCACAATCAGATCGGTTTTTGGGCTAACCGCGGAACTGATCTTACCGCCTAATTCTCTTATTTTAGCCTTTGCCCGCTCCCTTGTCAAACTCTTTAAACTTCCGGTTAAAACAACGGCTTTTCCGCTTAATTCAGAGGGTCTTTTTCTTGTCTTTAAATGGGCAATATCAATAACAACACCGGCTTTTTCCAGTTTATTTAACAGCTCAATATTTAACTTATTATGAAACCAATCATACACGCTCCTGGCCACAATCGGCCCAATATCCGGCAAATTTTCTAATTCTTCAATAGTATAATCACTAAATATTCTTTTAATTTGAGAAATTTTATTCTCTTGTCTGCCGTCTGCCGTCTGCCGTCTGCTTTCTGCTGCTAAAAACAGCGCGCTCTCTTCCCCGATATGCCTGATCCCAAGACCGATTAAAAATCGCTCCAGCAAAATATTTTTCTTCACCTGTATTGAATCAACTAAATTCTCGGCTGATTTGTCAGCAAATCTTTCCAAAGGTTTTAAATCTCCCGCGGCTAGAGAATAAAAATCAGCCACATCGCTTATTAGGCCTTCTTTCATAAGCTGTTCAATGATCTTCGGTCCCAAACCTTCAATATCAACCGCGCCCTTGCTGGTCCAATGGGACAGCCTGCGCAAATTAACCGCGTAGCAATCATTATTAATACAGCGATGCGCCACTTCGCCTTTTATTTTTTTAATATCTGAAGCACAGATCAAACACTTCTTAGGCGCGATAATCGTTTTTTCCTTGCCGGTCCGAAGTTTTGGAAGCGCTTTTATTACCTTGGGAATAACATCGCCGGCGCGCTCAAGAATCACGGTATCTCCGATTTTCAGCTTAAGACGTTTGATCTCATCCATATTATGGAGCGTAGCGTGCGTTACCGTAACTCCGCCCACATTGGCCGGTTCCAGCACTGCTATGGGTGTTAATACGCCGGTTCGTCCGACTTGCCAGACCACTTCCTTGATCCTGGTCGTTACCTGAATGCCGGCAAATTTGTAAGCCATCATATATCTGGGGCCCTTGCCGACCGTACCAAGTATATTCCATAGGGCCAAATCATTAACTTTTACTACCATGCCGTCAACCTCAAAGGGCAGATTGTCCCGGTTCTTTTCCCAATGCGCGTGCATCTTGTTAACCGCTTCCAAATTAGCGCAATATTTATTCTCACGCAAAGTCTTAAAACCAAGCCGGGCAAGCAGTTCCCGCTTTTCTTCATTTTTCTTAAGGCCCATATCGGCCACAATCTCATAAGCGATAAAATCAAGCTTTCTCTCGGCCGCCAATTTCGGATCCAGCTGGCGAACCGAGCCGGCAGCCGCGTTGCGCGGATTCTTCAGCTCGGGCTTGTTGGCTTTTTTATATTTTTGGTTTAACTCTTTAAAAACCGCCTTGGTCATGATTATTTCGCCGCGCACTTCAATATTCTTTATTTTATCTGCCAGATTAAGAGGAACAGAATCAATGGTTTTGATATTCCCGGTCACATCTTCCCCTATTCGCCCATCGCCCCGGGTAATCGCCTGAACCAGGCTATTATTCTCATAACGAAGCGCGATTGCTATTCCGTCAAGTTTTAACTCACAAAAGTAACCTCCCAAATCAACACCTCCCCCCCTCCGCTGCGCTCCTCCCCCTCTCCTAATTAGGAGAGGGGGGCGGGGGAAGAGGATTTTAATATTTCTGGCTTCCCAATCAGCCATGTCCTGCTTATTAAAAGCGTCAAAAAGGGACAGCATGCGCGAGGAATGAGCGGCTTTTTTAAATTTATCCAAAGGCCGGCCGCCAACGCGCTGGGTCGGCGAATCCGAAGTCACCAAATCCGGAAATTCCTGCTCCAGCTTAAAAAGCTCGTTTTTTAGGCTGTCCAAAGCCTCCTGGCTCATACTCTCCAAATCCCGCACATGGTACTGATAGCGATGAAACGCTATTTCCTTTTTTAATTTTTCTATCCTGTTTTTAACAAAATTTTTATCCATTTGACCATTAATAACTCACCTTACGCGCTAAATATTTTTACCTTAGAAAAAGTTATAA
>JAGLPO010000060.1 GCA_023137275.1 Candidatus Parcubacteria bacterium
GTTTACATCGCTCCGACCATTGATATCAGTGAAAATTCAGTCAGAAAAGGCGAAGATATTAAAATTTACGGCGAAACTATTCCTGATACAGAAGTATATATTCATATTAATTCCGAAGAGGAGCATATTAAAGAAACAGAAAGCCTGGAAGACGGCAAATGGGAGCTGGTTTTTAATACCGAGCCGCTGGAAGAGGATTTTCATACAGCCAAAGCCTTGTTTCAGGTAGCAGTGGCGGGGAATGTTATTAAAAGCGGCTTTTCCAAATCAGTCAGTTTTTATGTAGGAAAAGTCGGGGGTGAGGCGGTTTGCCCCGGGGCTGACTTAAACGGCGACGCGCGCGTGAATTTGGTTGATTTTTCCATCCTTCTTTTTTGGTGGGATTCGGACAATGAATGCGCCGACCAGAATCAGGACGGAAAAGTGGATTTGATTGATTTTAGCATCATGATGTTCTATTGGACAGGCTAGTTAGTTAATTAGTGATTAGGGATTAGTTAATTAGGAGTCGGCTAATCACTGATTAACTGACCCCTAATTAATTTGTAAATAAATGATTAAAAATAAAAAATTATTATTACTAATATTTGTTTTTCTTTTAATGCCAGGTATTACTCAGGCCGCAGTATTGTATATGGAGCCGAACGAAGGGGTGTTTGGCCCCGGGGACGAGTTTGCGATTGATATTAAGATTGACCTTAATACCGGCTGTATCAATACGATTGAAGGTGAAATCCTTTTTCCTCATACCCGTTTGGTGGCCAATAGTTTTATGACCGGAGAGTCGCTTGTCAGTATTTGGGTGGATAGGCCCAGTGACGCGGAATTAAGCAAGTCTAACCAAAGCGGGATCATCCATTTTTCCGGCGGTATTCCGGGCGGATATTGCGGCAAGATCCCGGGCGATCCCGGGAACTCCAATATTATCGGCCGGATAATATTCAAGGTTCCGGGATTAATGATCGGCAGCGACGCGGAAGAGAGTGATGAAGTAAATATCAGTTTTGGCAAAAAAACCCGGGTTTTTCTAAATGACGGACAGGGCACCGAGGATATTTTGGCAACTCGCGGCACAAAAATTAAGATTTCCGACAAGGCAATAACTGAACTGGACTGGGATAAGCTTATTAAGAACGACCGGATTCCACCCGAGCCCTTTATTATTGAACTATTGCAAAGCCAGAACGTGTATGATGGCAAGTATTATATTATCTATACTACTGTTGACAAGCAGACCGGGATTGATCGTTATGAGATATTAGAAATACGCTCCAGCGAAGAGATCGGCGTTGAGCCGAAAACGGTTTGGTGGAAGCGGATATTAGGACAGAAAAAGCCGGCTCCTGATTGGGCAATTTCTAATATGCCGTATATTCTTAAGGATCAATCTTTGACCAGCGTTATTAAGGTTAAGGCAATTGATAAAGCCGGCAATGAAAGGCTGGTTGAGTATATTCCGCCGATTGAATTCCAAAAGCCAAAAACCGTACCGATTGAGAGGTTTATTTATTTCGGTTTTGGCTTTGGCGCGATAATTATAGTTATAATTATTTTTATAATATGGCTGATTAAAAGACTGTTTAAAAAAGTCAGCCGTCATAAAACAGATGAGGAGGAACAAATATAGTGTTTTGTTTTTATTATTTTTATTCGGTTTGGGATTAAGTTTTTGTCCCATGCCGGCTCAAGCGGCCGAAGCCACTCTTTATTTTTCGCCTTCGTCCGGAACCAAATCAATTGGCGCTACTTTTACGGTTGGCGTTAAGGTTAACTCCGGCGGTGATGTAATAAACGCGGCCGAAGGCTCAATTGGTTATGACACGGCCCTGCTTGACGTTGTAAGCGTTTCTAAAGGCGGATCAATTTTTTTGTTTTGGACCACCGAGCCCGGAGCTTCGGGCGGAGTAATAAAATTCGGCGGCGGGTTGCCCCCGCCGGCTTTTAACGGCTCGGCCGGGCATATTATAAATATTACTTTTAAGGCCAAGCGGGCCGGCGAAGCGCGCGTCAATTTTAATTCCGGCGCGGTTTTGGCTAATGACGGCAAAGGCACTAATATTATTACCGGCATGGGCAGCGCCAGTTTTACGCTTTCCGCTGTTCAGATACCGCCAAGCAAGCCAGAGAGCCCCAAGGAGCCGGCCAAGCCCAAAGAACCGGATTATAATAAGCCGGTTATTGTTTCTCTGACTCATCCTGACCAGGATTTGTGGTATAAAGAAGCTGGCGCAAAGTTCAAATGGGAATTACCAAAAAGCGTTGTTGGAGTAAGTATTGCTTTTGACCAGAAATTATCTACTGACCCGGGTCCGGCATCAGACGGTTTGTTTAGTGAAAAAACATATTCAGCTAAAGAAGACGATGGCGTCTGGTACTTGCATTTAAAATTTAAAGATTCCGCTCGCTGGGGTACGATCGCGCGCTATAAAGTAAATATTGATACAACTCCGCCTCTGCCCTTTGAAGTTAAGGCTAGTGAAGCGAATATTGGCGAGCGGCCTGAGCTTAGCTTTAAAACCACTGATGAATTATCCGGTTTATCAAAATATTTGATTTATATCGGCAGTCTGGACAGAAAGGCCCATGAACTGGCACCGGACAAAGAATCATTTCAGATAAGCGGTTTAAGCGCGGGCCGCCATACCGCGATTATCATAGCGATTGATAAAGCCGGTAATGAGCAAATGGCAACTGTTGAGTTTGTTATTAAGGCGATTGACGCGCCACTGATTGATAATTATTCCGGAGAATTAAAATCAAGCGATAATTTTTACGCTAAAGGCACGGCCATTGAGAATGGACTGGTAGTAATTTATATTGAGAAAGACGGCCGACAGATCGCCACTTCCAGCGCCAGGAGCGACGCTAACGGCAAGTGGCTTTATATTCATGATGACAAATTGCCTAACGGACGCTATAGTTTTTGGGCTGAGACAAGGAATGACAAAGGAATCAGGAGTGAACCAAGCGAAAAGCATACTTTTCTGGTGTCGCCGCCGGTGTTTACCATGATCGGTGATTTTGTTATTAATTATTTTACCGTTTTGGTCAGCCTGCTTTTCCTCATTATCCTTATTATTCTGATAATTTTCTGGATCATATTCTTGATTCGCAAGAAGTTAAAGAAAGAAACCAAAGAAATTGAAGAAATTCTCCATCGTAATTCTCTTGAAATGAAAAAAATAATTGACACTAGCTTTGCTAAAATGGGCGCGACAAAAGCGGCTCAAACAAAAGCCAGGGCAGAGCTTAAGGGCAAGGTTGATGAGAATGAAAAAAAGACTTTAAAGGAAATTAAAGATGTGGAGGAGATATTGAAGTAAGTTTGACAAAATAATTTATATGCCATAATAAAAGTGTACACCTGGGTGTACACTTTTATATATAAATAAAGTAGAGTTTTAGCGTTGTTTGCTAATTTTCAGTCAAGGAATTTGAA
>JAGLPO010000061.1 GCA_023137275.1 Candidatus Parcubacteria bacterium
GGGCATAGAATGCCCCTTTTAGGGCATAACTTGTATTATTTTACAATAAATATATTATGGTTTTCCATCTGTACCGGAACTGGAGTGCCGCGGCCGTCAGCGGACAGGAGCGAGGAGTGGCTGAGAAAATTAAGGTTAGTGAAACCGGCTATTTTTTTCTTAAATATTAGATGAAAAATGGCGGAATTATCAGTTATGGCAATAGGGGAGCCACACATCAGGTCAGCGCGGCCTGATTCATTATCAATAAATTCGCCTATCAGCAAGGGACAGCTGGAGGCAATACTGGTGCTAACTAATTCCAAGGCTGCTGGATCAAACTCTATGCCCATAAGGCCGGCATTGATACTATTTGTATTTGGCTTAACCGCGATATCAACATAAAGGTATTCAGGATCCAGGAATTTTTCTTTATTTACTAAAAAAGAAAGCGACGCGAGTTCAGTGGAAGCTATCGCCGCTCCGACTAGACTCGCGCCGCTTACTAAAAAACAAAACAGTAATAAAATCACTGTGTTCATTTTTATTTTTTGTTTTGTCCTAAGCATGGGGACTTTTTCTTTTTTTAAGTATAGCATAATTTTTTAAATTATGAAAATTTGCCAAAATAAGGCAAATTATGTAAAATATAAATAGTAATAAATATTAATTATCCACAATGCCAATTGGAAATCTATTTAAAATCAACCAATATAACCGGAATAAATTTTGCACTAAGGTTATTGACGCTAGCGCTCCTAGCGCGGATTTTTATTTTCTTGTGGTAATGTCCACCATAATCGTGGCTATGGGCATATTATCAGCCAATATTATCCTGGTGATCGGCGGCATGCTGGTTACACCATTACTTTCTCCTATCCTGGCTTTGTCTTTGGGCATAGTGATCAATGAGAAGCGGGTGATCGTCCGCTCGCTTCGCATTTTACTCACTGCTTTGGTCCTGGCTTTTATTGTTTCTTTAGTTGTCGGGCTGATCAGCCATGTATCGATCAGCCAGTCGGAAATGATTTTTATTATGAAGCCGTCTTTGTTTACGGTACTGGTGGCTGTTGTGGCCGGTTTGGCCGCCAGCTACGCCTGGGTCAAGCCTGTCCTTAACGACACTTTGCCCGGGGTGGCGGTAACTGTTACTTTAATTCCGCCCTTAACCGCCATCGGCCTGGCTTTGGCGCACGCCGAATGGGAGATATTAAGGAATGTGTTTGGATCCTTTTTTCTGAATATTATGGGCATAATGCTTGCCTGCCTTTTAGTTTTTTCCTTAATGGAGTTTTATAAGGCCAAGCGCCAGGCAGTGGAAGAGGTTAAGGAAGAGGAAAAGGTAATCAAGCAGGAGAAAAAAATCAAGGAAATAAATAAGACAAACAAGATAAATAAAAAGGCTGATTAGCAAAAATAGCATAATTATTTTTGTTAGTCAAGAGCAATAAGAGACTGTTTAAAAAGTCCATTTTTACTGCAAATTCCAAATTTCGGCATAATTTTTTCTAAATTTTCTCACCTATGCTTAGGCATAAGCTCAAAAATTTATAAAAAATTCTGCTCAAAATTTGAAATTTTCGTCACAAAAGCGACTTCTTAAACAATCTCTAAGAATTATATGGCAAAAGTTATAATTGATGATAAATTAATAGATGAATTTTTAACCAGAGGGGTTGAGGCTATTTATCCCACCTCTGAAGCGTTTAAAAAAAAGCTTTTGTCCGGAGAGCGTTTGCGTATTTATCAGGGGTTTGACCCGACCGGACCCTATCTTCATGTCGGCCATGCCATGGGAATCAGGGCATTAAGAATTTTGCAGCAACTGGGGCACGAGGTAATTTTTTTGGTTGGGGACTATACAGCCAAAGTCGGCGACCCGGACAAAGACAGTACTCGTTCCATACTTTCTGATAAAGAGATTAAAAAGAATATGGCTGGCTGGAAAGAGCAGGCGGCGCAATTAATTGATTTTGAAGGCAATAATCCGGTTCAGTTTAAGAGGAATTATAAATGGCTGTCCAGGCTTAGGTTAAATGATTTAATAGAGTTAATGTCTCACAGTACGGTTCAAAGGATGCTGGAGCGCGACATGTTTGAAAGGCGGATCAAGGAAGGAGACCCGATCAAACAGCATGAATTTATCTATCCCTTATTACAAGGTTATGACGGGGTGGCGATGGAGGTTGACATGGAGGTTGGCGGCGCGGATCAAACTTTTAATATGCTGGTAGGTCGGCATTTAAGCAAAGCCTATCTGGGTAAAGAAAAATTTGTTAGAGCCAATAAAATGATGGACGCGCCTGATGGTAGGACCATGAGCAAGACCAAAGGCAATGGCATTAATCTTGGTGATAATTCAAAAGAAATGTATGGCAAGGCTATGTCATACCCTGATAACGCCATTACAATGGGTCTGGAATTGATTACAAGCCTGCCAATGAAAGATATAAAAGATATAGAAAAGGAAATTAAGAACGGAGCAAACCCAATGCAATTTAAGAAATTAATGGCTTTTGAAATAGTAAAGACAATTAAGGGCAAAAAAGCGGCAGAGGAAGCTGAGGCGCATTTTGTAAAGACAGTGCAAAAGAAAGATATCCCTGACGAAGTTGAAAGCAGAAAGTTAAAAGTTGAAAGTATAAATATTGTTGAGCTTTTGGTTGAAGTTGGCTTGGCCAGCAGTAAAGGCGAGGCCAGGCGGCTTATTAAGCAGGGCGGCATTAAAGTTGACGGCAAGGTTATTGATGACGACAAGCAGGAAATAAACATTACTAAAGAAAAATTAATCCAGAGAGGAAAAAGGCAATTTTTAAAAGTAGTAAAGAAATAATTCAAATGAATTTATTAGATAATATTAAAAAAGAAATAATAGAGGCAATCAATCAGGCGCTTAAACAAAAATTAGTAAAAGTGTCTGACTTAGTCTATCCTCCCGCCTTCGCCAAGGCTTCGGCGGGCAAGCCAGATAAAAAAATGGGGGATATTAGTTTGCCTTGCTTTAATATTTCCAAAGAGCCGGGCAAGAGCCCGGCAAAAATCGCGCAAAATTTAGTGTCAGATCTTGGCTCTACGATCAGCGCGGTAAGCTCAACTAACGCTGTCGGGCCGTATTTGAATTTTAAAATTAAGACCAATATTTTAGCTAAAGAATTAATAACAGAAATTAATAAAAAGCCAATTGAATATGGGAAGAATAAAAGCGGTAAAAAGAAAAAAGTAATGCTGGAATATTCCAATGCTAATACGCACAAAGAATATCATGTCGGACATCTTAGGAATATCAGCTATGGCGACGCTGTTAACCGGATTCTGGCGGCCAATGGATTTAAAACTATCCCGGTTTCATATATTAATGATTTTGGCATTCATGTTGCTAAAACCCTTTGGGCTTTGAATGAATATTTTAAAGATCAAGAGCCGGGTGATAATAAGGGAGAGTTTTTGGCCCAGGTATATGTAAAAGGCGCGCAGGAAAGCAAAGACAACCAAGTTAATAAACGAATGATTGAAGGGATGATGAAAAAGATTGAAACCGGGAAAGGAGAAGAGTATAAACAGTGGCAGGAAACGCGCGAGTGGAGCATTGTGCAATTTGATCAAATTTATAAGGAATTAGACATAGAATTTGAGCATATTTTCTATGAAAGCGAGTATATTGAGGCTGGGAAAAAATTAATCCCTAAATTAGTTGATAAAGGAATTTTAAAAGAAAGCCAAGGAGCAATAATCGCTGATTTGGAAGAATATGACTTGGGCGTTTTGGTTGTTTTGCGCTCTGACCACACCGCCACTTATCCGGTAGCTGATATTCCTTTGGCTCGCGCTAAGCAAAAAAAATACCAGGCTGATACATCGGTTTATGTAGTGGACGTTGCCCAAACGCTTTATTTTAAACAATTATTCAAGATTTTGGAGCTTATGGGGCATAAGGAAGAGCTTGAACATTTGGCTTATGAATTTGTTAAGCTGCCGGGCGGAGCAATGTCATCCAGGACCGGCAATATTGTCTCTTACGAGGAATTAAAGCAAAAGCTTATGGATAAAACCGTTGCGGAAACCAAAGAACGGCATTCGGACTGGAGTGAAGAAAAGATAAAAGCAACAGCCAAGACTCTGGCGCTAAGCGCGATGAAGTTTGAAATGATCAAAGTGGGCGCCAATCAAATAATTACTTTTGATATTAAAAAAGCCCTTGAATTCAGCGGCTACACCGCGGCTTATTTGCTTTACAGTGTAGCCAGGATTAATAGTATATTTAAGAAGGCACATAACACACAACACGTAGCACATAACATAAATTTTGAAAAATTAACAGAAAAATCTGAACATAGATTATTATTGCAAGTAGCGAAATATCCGGAGATAGTTAAGCGGGCAGGCAAAAGCCATGACCCGAGCGGTATTGCCAGGTATTTATTTGAATTAGCCCAGGAGTTTAATGATTATTATCATAGCGTATCGGTTTTGAAAGCCGAGAAAGATATCAGAGATGCCAGGCTGGCCCTGCTCCAAGCAATCCAAACAGTTTTTAAAAACGGACTAGGGCTTTTAGGCATAGTTACGCTGGAGGAAATGTAGGAAATGTAATAAGGTTAAATAAAATATCACTAAATTCGTATATAATTTGTTATATATAATAATAAAAAGTTTCCTTTCATTAATAAAATAATTTTGGCAATTAATATTAAAAAAATTTATGACAATTGAACAATCATCATTAAATGAACAATCATCATTAAACAAGGAGGAAAAAATGACTGATCCATTAGAGGGAATAGAGAAGAAAGTAATGAGCCACAACGATATAGCAAGAATTTGCAGGCTAGTGCTACGAGAAAAATTTGGAGTTCAAAATGATCATGAAATTCCACAACAGCAAGAATGGGATAGCAAAGTTTATAATTTTGCAGAAGATAACAAAGGGGAAGAATTTATTTATGAAGACTTGATAGAAAAATTTAAAAAAGAATTTAATATTGAATAAATTGCTAAAATTATATAGACAGCGGAGGAGGCTTTTTATTACTTCTCCGCTATTGTTTCAACTCTATTGTGATGTCTAACATGGCGTATCTAAAAACCGCCTCTTTGCCAGCTGGCGAATTGAGACGGTTTCTAGAGTGGAGCCAAGGAGAATTAGAGCCCCCCCCTAATCCAAAGTTGACGCATTATTAATATAGCATAAAATACATTAATGTTAAATAAATAAAGCAACGATATGTTAAAAGAAGATGATAAATCCGCCTACGCTAAAGCTTCGGCGGACAAGATGCAAAAAATAGTATCATTTTGTAAAAGAAGAGGCTTTATATTTCCGGCTTGTGAAATATACGGCGGCTTGGCCAATTCCTATAGTTACGGGCCTTACGGGGTTGAGCTGAAAAATAATATTAAAAAAATGTGGTGGAAAAAGTTCGTGCAGGAGCGGGCTGATATAGTGGGAATGGACGGGCCGATTTTGTTAAATTCAAAAATATGGGAAGCGTCAGGCCACATTAAGGGTTTTAACGATGCTATGGTGGATTGCAAAAAATGCAAAAAAAGATACCGGGCTGATCATGTAGTAATGGAATTAACAGGAAAGGATATGGAGGGTGATCTATCTGGCATGACCAAAGTTTTGCGCTCCGGTTTAAAGTGCCCCGAGTGCGGGGCAAGCGACTGGACTGAAGCCAAAAATATGAGCCAGATGTTCAGGACCGAAATGAACGCGGTAGAGGGCCCGATCTATTTAAGGCCGGAAACCGCCGGCGCTATTTTTTCGGATTTTAAAAATATTACTGATTCTATGCGAGTCAAGGTTCCGTTTGGGATCGCGCAGATCGGCAAAGCTTTCCGCAATGAAATAGTAGCCCGTAATTTTATATTCAGAATAAGGGAGTTTGAGCAGATGGAGATTGAGTATTTTATAAAACCGGAAGCCAAATGGGAGCCTTTGTTTGATAACTGGCTGGACTGGCAGGAAGAGTTTGCCGTGTCCATTGGCGCCAAGTTGGAAGATCTGCGCCGCTACGAACATCCCAAAGAAAAACTTTCTCATTATTCCAAAAAAACCATTGATATTGAATATAATTTTCCGTTCGGCTTTGGTGAATTATTCGGCTTGGCGCATCGCGGAGATTTTGACCTTACCCAGCATTCTAAGCTTTCCGGCGTTAAACTGGAATATTTTGACGCGGTTAATAACAAAAGATATACTCCGCATGTTTTGGAGCCGACAGTTGGCGTTGACCGGTTGATTTTGACGGCTATTTGCGCGGCTTATACAAAAGAAAAAGTTAAAGACCAGGAAAGAATAGTTATGAAGTTTCCTCACAGTGTGGCTCCGATCAAGGTTGCTGTTTTCCCTTTGCTTAAGAATAAGCCGGCTTTAGTAGAGATGTCCAAGGAGGTGTATGATAAATTAAAAACGCAGTATATGTGCGAATTTGACGACAACGGTAACATTGGCAAGCGCTATCGCCGCCAGGACGAGATCGGCACGCCGTTTTGTATAACTGTTGATTTTGAGAGTTTGGATAACCAGGATGTGACAGTCAGGGACAGGGATACAATGGAGCAGGAGCGTATAGCAATCAATGATCTGGATGCGTATTTGGCAGAGAAGTTGAAATAAAAAAAATAAAGAGGGGAAGCTACATTTGTTCCCCTCCCACCTAATCCCGGTATTTCCATTTACCGGTTTAGGGCTTTTTGGAGTGTATTCTTAAAAAAGATCTTTCAATTTCACAAAAGGCCTCTGATGCGTTAGCCTTGTTAAATTTTAAAATGATTTTGTTATCAGAATTAAACTCAGCCTCAACGCCATGTTTCATGGCGATGTTAACGACCATTGATGTTAACCACTCTTTTTCACGCGCCTCTTCTTCAGTTTGGTAGATCATCTTGCACCTCCTTTTATCCGTTTTTGAATACTTCTTCCACTGCGGCTAATGCCGTTTCCTGTATTGCGATATCTTTGCAATCAAGATATAAATCTCCTTTGTCAAAATCCAGGAAGGCATAACAGCCATATCTATTTACAATGTGATTAACTCTCATTGTGACAAGTTGTTGCTCTTTTATTGTTAGTTGTTTTTTCGTTGTTAATTTTGCCATCGCCGCCCCCCCCCCTTCACAATTTGGTTTTGTTTAAATTTTGTAAGGTTCTTAGATTTAATTTTTAACTTTTTATTAAAGCATACTATAAAATATTTGTCAAGGGTGATTTAATTTTTTCTTTAATTTTAGCTAAAAATATTTATTATTATGAGTATTATCAAAAATAAAAGCGAAATAAGGGGCAGTGAGTTGCGCGCTAAAGCGATTGATATTATTGAGTTTGGAATTAACAGTGTTTTGCCCGAGACTCTAATGGATGAAACAGTGCGCTATGACAAGAATTTTAATTCTTTAGTTGTGCAAACCAATACTTTTAATATGCTGCGGGGCCGGATATTCGTGGTCGGCGGCGGCAAAGCAACCGGTGCCATGGCAAAGAAGCTGGAAGCAATAATTAACGCTGAAAACATTACTGCCGGAGTTGTTAATTTAATTGATAAATGCAAAACAGAAATTATTAAAGTCAACAAGGCCGGACACCCGATACCGGATAAAAATGGAGTTAAGGGTGTTGAAGAAATGTTGGCAATAAAAGATAAATATAAACTAAAGTCCAATGATCTGGTGATCTGTTTGCTTTCCGGCGGCGGCTCGGCTCTTTTGCCGGCTTTGGTAAAGGGAATCAGTCTTGCGGATAAGCAAAAGACGACTGATGTATTAATCAAGTCCGGCGCTGATATCAACGAAATTAACACTGTGCGTAAGCATTTATCCAGGATCAAAGGCGGCCGGCTGGGTGAATATTTCAAGCCAGCCATTGTTGTTTCAATAATTATTTCCGATGTGGTAGGCGACAGGTTGGAAGTGATCGCTTCCGGGCCGACTGTGCCGGACCAGGGCACTTTCGCTGACGCAATATTGGTAATTGAAAAATATAAGCTGGCAAGCAGGATCCCTGCTTCAGTTTGGAATTATCTGCAAGAAGGATCAAGCGGAAACAAGCCGGAAACCCCTAAAGAGCTTGCTAATACTTATAATTATATTATTGGGAATAATTCTCTTGCCTTGGAGAATATGGCGCTTCGCGCCAAACAGCTTGGCTTACGGCCGATAATTGTTGGCGCTGATATGGCAGGGGATACGGCCCTGGCCGCTGAAAAGAACGCCAAAGCGATCATTGCGGGCAGATACAGCAACTATGACTGTATTTTGTTTGGCGGAGAAACCACGCCCAG
>JAGLPO010000062.1 GCA_023137275.1 Candidatus Parcubacteria bacterium
TTAAGGCGCTTGCCGGCTTAGGCAGTAAATGGGTTATGGCAAGTGTTGGTACTGACGGCGTTGATTATTTTAGCAAAGCCGCCGGAGCGATTATTGATCAGGATACGTCAGCGCGGGCAGAATCAGCCGGGCTGAACGTCAGTAAATATTTGGATGATTATGACAGCTATAATTTATTTAATAAGCTGGATTCATCCCTGATAAAGACAGGCAGCACTAACACCAATGTCGGCGATGTGGTGGTGTATTTGAGAGAATAATAATAAATTAATAAACGACTTTTCCTAATTTGTCGTTTTTTATTTACTCATGTTACGTTCTTATCACGTAAAAAAAGTTATAATAAATGTAATTTAAACAAAAACGAGGATAAGAACAAGTTTTATCTTAGCATTTTTGTTTAAATTACATTTATTATAACTTTTTTTACGGTAAAAATATTTAGTTGTGTAAGGTGAGTTATTTATGCAAAAAAGACTGCCCAAATTATTATTTTTAGTTTTTATATTATTAGCTTTAGGCTTGCTTGCCCTGGCCGGTTGGCAGTTTTTGCCTGACAAGCTAAACATTGGCTGGGCCAGGGATCAGGATCTGCAAATTAGTTTTTTTGACATCGGGCAGGGCGACGCCGCTTTGATCAAGTCGCCGTCAGGGCACAATATATTGATTGACGGCGGCCCGGGCAGTAAAATACTGGAGTGTTTGCCAAAAGAATTAAGCTGGTATGACCAAACAATTGATTTAATGATCCTTACCCATCCGCACAGCGATCATGTTGACGGTCTGATACCGGTGTTAAAACGCTACGATGTAAAACAGATATTAAGCACCGGAGTAGTGCATAGTTCGCCTACTTATCTGGCCTGGCTGGATATTGTGCGCGAGCAAAATATTCCTTTGGTTATAGTTGATCGGGAACAGATTATCAATTTGGGTAATGATTGTTTGCTTCAATTGATCTATCCGCTAACGAATTTGTCCGGACGCGAGGTTAATAATCTGAATAATAGCTCAATCGTCGCCCGTTTAACATATAAAGACACAAGTTTTTTGTTTATGGGCGACGCGGAAATTGAAGTAGAGCAAGAATTAATTCAAAAAGGCGTTTATTTAGAATCAAATGTGCTTAAAACAGGGCATCATGGGTCAGATACTTCCAGTAGTGAGGAATTTCTTAATCTGGTTAAACCTGAGTACGCGATTGTTTCGTCCGGCAAAGACAATAGTTTTGGCCATCCCAGCCTACGGGTAATTAAACGTCTGGAAAGAATTGGAGTGAAAATTTTAAGAACCGATGAACTGGGAACTGTCAGAATGAGAAGTGATGGTAAAAATATTATAATTAATGACAAATGAATAAGCTCAAATGCCAAATCAAATCCAAAATCAAAATGATAAAAAGTATGATTTAATTGAAAGAACGGCTAAATTCGGTGAAAATATAATTGATTTAACTAAATGTCTGCTCGTTGATCCGATTAGCCGCCCTTTAATCAGCCAAGTAGTTAGGTCTGGTACTAGCACAGGCGCAAATTATATGGAAGCTGATGCCGCTGATACAAAAAAAGATTTTCGATATAAGATCGGATTATGCAAAAAGGAATCAAAGGAAACTATGCATTGGCTTCGAATGATAGCTAGGGCAAATCCTGGTAAAACGAAAGAATGTAGAAAATTATATCAGGAAGCTCATGAATTATGTTTAATCTTTTCAGCAATAAACAGAAAAGAGAAGAAATAGACATTTGGAAATTTGTCATTGAATTGACATTTGGATTTAAACATTTGACATTTTAACTATCTCTTGTCTTTTCTCATAATGTTGCTATAATACAAGTTAGTTTAAATTATTAAGTGATTAATTATATGGAAAAAAAAGTATTAATCGTAGAGGATGACAAAATGATCAGCGCGATGTATGAGACCAAATTAAAACAGGAAAAGTATAATGTGATAATTGCCGAGAACGGCTCGCAAGGACTGGATCTGGCAGTTAAAGAAAAGCCGGATTTGGTGCTTTTGGATGTTATTCTGCCGCAAATGGACGGTTTTTCCGTATTGCGGGAATTGCGTTTGAATTCCAACACTAAGAAAATACCTATAATAATGTTAACCAATTTGGGAACCAGCGAGGACCAGGAAAAAGGCAAAAAAATGGGAGCAACCGATTATTGGATCAAGGCCCAGATGACCCCGGCCCAGGTTAGTGATAAAGTTAAAGAATTATTAAAATAAATTTATTTTTTTATGAAAGAATACAAAAAAGAATATCCTTTGGATTTATCCAGGACCAAAGTTGAAGGAGTGGAGGATGCTTTTAATTTATCTGATTTAGTAGAACGTCAGAAATATTTTAAGGCCAAAATCGGCAAGGAAATTAAAGATCTGAAAGAGTATTTTGATAATAATTCTTTTATTGCCTATTGGCTGGGCAAAAAGAATTCAGGCAAAGGCACTTATTCCAAATTAATGATGGAAATTTTCGGAAAAGACCGCATTGGCCATATTTCCGTCGGCGACGTGGTGCGGGACGCCCATGCTGCTATGGAGGATGGAGCTAAGAAAAAAGAAATTATAGAATTTTTAAAAGCGAATTACCGCGGCTATATTTCAATTGACGACGCGATCAACGCGCTTCTTGGGCGGGACACCAAAACGCTTTTACCAACCGAGTTTATCCTTGCTTTGGTAAAGAAAGAGATTGACGCCATGCCTAAAAAAACTTTGTTTATTGACGGTTTTCCCCGCGAACTGGACCAGGTTTCTTACTCGCTGTATCTTCGCGATTTGATCAATCACCGTGATGACCAGGATATTTTTATCGCGATTGATATTCCTGAATCAATAATTGACGAACGGATGAAGTACCGCGCTGTTTGCCCGCAGTGCCACACTCCGCGGAATATTAAGCTGTTTACGACCGAGAAGGTCGGATATGATAAAGAAAAAAATGAATATTATTTGATATGCGATAATCCGGAATGTAAAAACGTGCGCATGGGAGCCAAGGAGGGCGACAATTTGGGAATTGAAACCATCCGCGAGCGCCTGGAGCTGGATGATAAATTAATTGCCAAAGTTTTTTCTCTTCACGGCGTGCCCAAGGTACTGCTTCGGAATTCCATACCAATCAAAAAGGCTAAAGAATTAGTAGATGATTATGAAATTACTCCGGAATATTACTATGAGGGAAAGGATGACAAGATTGAAACCAAGGAGCGGCCTTTTACAGTCAAGGATGATGAGGGCGCTGAAGCCTATAGCCTGCTTGCTCCGCCGGTAATTGTTTCTTTGGTCAGACAGCTTCATAAGATATTAATTAAAAAAGATTAAAATTTTAAACTGTGTAAAGGTTGTTAAAATTAGATAAATTATTTTGGATTTAATATTTTTTTATTTAATGTTAGTAAAATTAAAAAGCATTGACAAAGATTAAAATTACTTTATAATAATATTATTATGAATAAAGCAATTCGCGCAATCTGTAATTTTGTAAAGTTTATTATTACCTTGGTGGTAGGCTTGTTTATGCTTGTCTATAGCGCGCGGGTGGCTCACACCAGAATATAAAATCTAAAATAGAATCAAATAATAAAAGAGCCGCCCAAACCAAAAGGGTGGTTTTTTTAAAATCGTTTTTTATAAAAAGAAGCACATCATCAATAATCCAATCAAATTTAAGGGGGTAGAAAATGGCAGAAGGTGAAGTCAATGTAGCAAAACCGGACGATGATTTAACTGAGGTAGGGAGCCAAGAATTTTCTTATAACGCAGGTGATTATGTAATGTCCTGTTTTCAGAAAAATCCCCGGAAAAAGAAAGGGGCACACGAAAAGCAAGTTAATGATACATAGATTATGGATTATGCGAAAATGATTTTGCGCGCGACTTGAATGGGGCGATCCCCTGTGATTTAAATTTTATTGCTCTTACCTATCAAGAGCAAAAGATTAAATTACACATTTATTTGCGCGCAATTTGCCGGAAGAAGGAAATATATTTAGAATATTTATATTATCTTTCTTCCGGCAACAAACATCCATAAATAAATTAAAATATTAAAAAATTGTCAAGGCTATTTAGAAATGTCTTATTATCATTATTGTTAATCTAATTAAATTTAAGGAGGTAGAAAATGCCAAAAAGAGAAGTCAACGTAGTCATCACGGTGCCTAGAAACGATTATTTGTTAGTGCTGTATGATTTGATTGCTTTAAGAATAGATGCTAAAGCAAAAGGTGATGTTAAAAGGGTTGACAGTATTAATTCTCACATAAATTCCCTTGAACTCAAACAAGAGATTAAAGATCGTGGCATAGGAAGATGTGCATTTTCTGTCACAGGATAATGATTTTGCGCGCAATTTGTATATTATAGGACTGGTATGTTAAGATATCAGTCCTATATTTTTTTAAAATTTTTCATAAGTGATTATTTATGCTAATATAAATATAAGGAGGACATATATTTTATTTGATTTTTTATAATTATAGCAGCTGCCTTTGGTAAGCTGCCTTTTTAAATTAAATGATATTTGCCTTTTTTAGTTTTTTTACCTGGCTGTTTTCCAGCTTTATTGGCAAGGTATTTTTAAATCTGCGTGTTAAGGGTTTGGAAAATTTAAAATTGTTAAAGTCCGGAGGAGTATTATTCGTGGCTAATCATCCGGGGAAATTTGACCCGTTTCTTATTGGCGCCGCCTTGCCCAGGTCGCATTATCGCCAAATCAAATGCTTTCGGTATTTAACCTATTATAAATACATAACTTGCAAGTGGTACGGATTTTTTATCTGGCTGTCAGGAGCATATCCGGTTTATAAGAAGCAAGGCAATTTTGAGAAGATCTTAGCCTATACTGTTAAACTGCTTCGTGATAATCAAAACATTTTAATATTTCCAACATCTAAGGTCCAAAAAGATTTTATTCCTGAAAATGCCCGTCCGGGCGTCGCCTGGCTGGTTAAGAAAATCAATCCTGTTTTAGTGCCGGTTTTTATAAAAAATACTTATAAAATAAAATTTAAAGATATTTTATTCAGAACACGCCAGGTGGAAATTGTTTTTGGCAAGCCATTTTATAAAGAAACTTTGCCAAAATATGACAACAGGAAGATTGCCAAAGAGATAATGGAAAAAGTTGGTGAATTGGTCAGGTTTCCGCCAATAAATAATGAGCGAACTTATTTAGACGTACCAAACAGGGGATCATTTATAAAAAATGAAGACACGCAATATTTATTTAGCGTAATACCTGAGAATATAAAAATAAAGTTAATAGATAATTTTTTATCTAACAGCTGTAAAGATAAAAAAGAATTATTAGAATTTTTTTTGCGTGAGTCTGAAATGTTTCGTATTATTAATGCTTTTCCCGGTTCAGCTGAAGCATTTGAATATTTATATTTAGAAAAAGAACCGGAAAATCCAATTGATAAATATTTTTTAAAATGTAAATCAGGAGTTCAAACGCATAAAAGGTTATTATGCCTGGATCAAAATTTATTATATTGGATTAAAAAGTTATATCAGAACAAGCCTTTAATCATTGATAGTTTTTTTTCCGGACCAGGCCGGGATTTAATCAGAATTGTAAAACAAAATCCGGAAATAAAAAAAATAATTAATGTAAGAAATATAGACATTGACCCCAGGGCCATAAAAATCGGACAAAGATTAATAGAAGATGAGGATTTAACTGATGTGTTTTTTTATGAACGCAAGTCTTTTGAAAAAGCCAGGCCGCGAAATGCTGATTTAATGTTATTAATCGGCGTGTTATGCCCTTTAAGGCTGCATACCAGTGAAAGATTGCTAAAAGCAATAAGAAAATATATTAAGCCGGAAGGCTATATAATTTATAGCACAGCTCAATATAGCCTACTTAATGATGATCCCTTTACTGATTTTTTAATGCGGTTATCCTCTTGGCCAATGTCTTACAAAAGCGATGAAGAAGCATGGAGTTTGGCTAAAGAGTCAGGCTGGCAGCCAATTGCTCAATTCTTTGACGAACCATCACATCATCATTGCATGACAGTGGCAAAGAAAATTTAATAGAAGAAGGTGATAAAATATGGTATAATATATTTAAACAATATACTATATTTTTTTTATGGGTTTGAGTTTTTACATAATCAGTCATTTTTTAACCGGGGCGATAGCATTATTTTTGGGTTGGTCCGTATTTAAGAAACATCCGAAACGGTTAGTTAATAGGATTTTTGCTCTGTCCGCGTTAAGTATTGCTATATGGAGTGTTTCTTATAGCGTTTGGTTAATGGCAGGAGATCCTACCAGTGCTTTATTTTGGGCCAGGGCTTTAAATCTGGGAGCTACGTTGATCCCGGTTTTTTATTTACATTGGATTTTAGTCTTGCTAAATAAAAATAAAAATAAATTAATAGTTTTTTATTATTTATTAACTGCCATATTTGTTTTATTTAGTTATAGCGACTATTATATTTCTCATACAATTCCGGTATTAATATTTCCTTATTGGCCTCAAATGGGCTGGCTATACTTGGTTTTTATATTCAGTTGCTGGATTTCTATTATTGTTTATTGCTTGGTAATTTTAACTAAAGAATTGCAAAGAGCTGAAGGCAATTATCGTAAACAAATAAAATATGTATTAATAGGTTCAATTATTGGTTTTGCCGGAGGGTCAATGAATTTTCCTTTAATGTTAGGAATAGACATTTTACCACCGATTGGCAGTCCGTTAATAGTGGTATATACTATTATTTTTAGTTATTCCATGGTTAAACACCGCTTAATGGATATTCGTTTTGTTATGCGGCAAGGCTCAGTGCTTGCCGCTTCGCTGTTAACGATAATTTCATCAATATTATTAATTAAATATTTATTTTTTAAGTTTACCGCGGCGCAGGTAGAGTGGGTGGATTATGTATTTTTAATTTGCGGTATTCTTGTATATCCGTATATTAATAAGTATTATTACCGCGTTGCCAATAAGTATTTTTTTACTTCCTTATACGACGCGCGAAAAGTTATTGCCTCTTTGTCTGATAAATTGAGTTCAACTTTATTGGCAAGCGATATTTATCAATATATAACTGATGAAATAATAAGCGCCTTGCATGTTAAATCAGCCGGCATATTTATTTTTAATAAAAGCTTACGCCGCTATGAATTAAAACATTATAAGGGAAACGAGAAAAATAAAATTAAAGATTTTATAAAAGATAAAGGATTTTATACCAATTATTTAAAGACCAATAATCCGATTGAGGTTGAAGAGGTAAAAAAAACTGTTTATGTAAAATATCGCAAGACCGTGGATATATTGGCTGCTAATAATGTAAAAATTTTAATTCCGCTGCGATTAAAAAATAAAACCATTGGCGTGATCGCTTTGGGGGAGAAAGAATCAAAAGATGATTACAATGATCAGGATATCGCGATGCTTGGGGTTATTGGCGCTCAGTCGGCAATCGCGGTTAATAACGCTTTAAGCTATGAGGAAATTAAGAATTTCAGCAAGAAGTTGGAGCACGAAGTGGATGTGGCAACTGAAGATTTGATTCGCGCCAATTCAAAGCTGCGCCAGCTTGACCAGGCAAAAAGCGAATTTGTGTCAATTGCTTCGCATCAATTGCGCACTCCGCTGACCGTAATTAAAGGGTATATTTCCATGATCATGGAAGGCAGTTATGGCAAGATCTCCGAGTTGCAGCGCGAATCACTGGATAAGGTTTATCAATCAAATGAAAGATTAATACATTTAGTGGAAAATTTGCTTAATATATCCCGGATTGAATCCGGAAGATTGCAGCTTAATAAAGAAGTAATAGGGCTGGAATTGATGGTCGAGGATGTAGTGGATGAATTAATGATTCGCGCTAAAGATAAAGGCTTGGAGTTAATTTATAAAAAGCCGAAAAATAAGCTCCCCGGCGTAAATATTGATAGAGAGAAGATAAGGCAGGTAATATTAAATTTAGTTGATAATGCCATTAAATACACGGAAAAAGGCAGGGTAGAGGTAGGCGTTGAGCAGAAAGGAAATTATATACAATGTTCAATTAAGGATACCGGCATAGGTATTATAAAAGCCGATTTTCTTGATCTGTTTGATAAATTTTCCCGCGGCACCGGCATTGAATTGGTGCATACTGAAGGAATCGGTTTGGGCCTGTATGTTGCCAGACGGATGATAATTTTGCATAAAGGAAAAATTTGGGCTAAAAATAAAAGCAAAGGCAAGGGCAGCGAATTTTATTTTACAATCCCGATTTTTAAATAATAGATTTGAGTGCACAATTAGTATTGTAGCGAAATTTTCAGATTTTGAGGAAATTTTGCAGAAAAATTTTTTGCTTATGTTGTAATATAGGCCAAAATTTTTTATGCAAAATTTACACCCGTCAAGCGAGTACAGGCCGAAATATGGAAATTGCAGCACATACTAATTGTGCACTCAAGTCTAATAAGTTATGAAAAAGAAAATATTAATAATTGAAGATGAAGTCTACTTATTGGAAATGTACAAAATGAAGTTTGAACTTGAAGGCTATAAAGTGCTTATTGCCCGAGACGGGCAGGAAGGCATAAAAAGCGCTGTTTCCGGCAAGCCGGATATTATCCTTTTGGATCTGGTTATGCCGATAAAGGATGGCTACCAGGTATTAGAGGAATTAAAAGAAAAAGATGAAACAAAGAAAATTCCCGTGTTAATTCTTTCCAATCTGGGACAGGCTGATGAGATTAAAAAAGGCATAAATAACGGCGCTGATAAGTATTTGATAAAGGCCAATATGACACCAAACCAGCTGGTCAGGGAAGTAAAGGAAGCCTTAGAGACTGTTTAAAAAGTTTTTTAGAATAATCAAAGTAGTGTTATTAATGAAATAATTTATTATGTCCGTGTCAATTGATAAAAATTTATGCATAGGCTGCAGCGCCTGTGTTTCGCTTTGCCCCAAGACATTTAAGATGAGCGAAGAAGAGGGCAAAGCCGAGGTAATCACCGGCAATGATATTGCCTGCGCCCAAAGCGCGGCCGACGGCTGCCCGGCCCGGGCAATAGCGATTCAGTAGTATGGTGAGAATCATATATCACCCCCCCCCTTTTTTATAGTAATAGTAAAGGGTTGCTTTGTTGTCAATAATGAAGAATTGTAATGGGGTTTATTGGGCGATTTAGTAAGCATAAAAATAATAAAAAATTTAAATAATAACTAAAAAAACGTATGTACAAAAAAATATTTTTCGGGGTTTTATTATTTGCTTTAGTTTCGCTAAGCCAGGCAAAGGCTGACGGCTGCATGATACCAATGGATTATCAAGATGGGGATATATATGAGCCGTCGCAGACTTCCTTGATTGTTTACAATGATGGAAAAGAGGATTTGTATTTAAAAGTAAATTACGAAGGAGAAACAAATAATTTTGTTTGGATTGTGCCAACACCTACTTATCCTGAGGCGGAAAAAGCCGCGAAAGATATTTTTGAGGAATTGTCGGCATTAACAACAACCGCGCATTGGGGCGCTCAAGACAGTCTTAACACGGGAAGCGCAAAAGGAATTGGTTATGCCGAAAATGTTGTCGTTCATAGCCAGGAAAATATTGGGATTTATGAAGTAACGGTTTTATCAGCCATTGGTGTTGACGGGCTTTTTGACTGGCTGAATAATAACGGAT
Organism: Candidatus Parcubacteria bacterium; assembly: GCA_023137275.1. Taxonomy (GTDB): domain Bacteria; phylum Patescibacteriota; class Patescibacteriia; order Patescibacteriales; family UBA12075; genus JAGLNE01. The sequence continues at coordinate 9,667 of JAGLPO010000062.1, forward strand.
ATAAGTTAAAGGATGAAGTAAAAGACACATTGAATTGGTATATTGAAAAAGAATGGTATTTTACGGCTATGAGAATTAATCCCAAAAGTAAAATTGAGGAAGTATTAGATGAATTTAAGAAAATTGATAATACGGCGACAGAGAAAAATATTTTGGAAAAATTTAGTAAGTTTTATTTTGAGGCTTTTAAGGAAGAAGATTATGAAAAATTTAAGCAAGCATTTAATGTTATTAATATTTTAACCATGGTAGAAAATGACAAAATACATTTAACTTTCGGCAATGAAGAATATTTTTTACAAATAATAGAAAGAAATGATATGCAAAACTACACAGACGAAAAATGGTCTGATCTGCAAAGCGCTATGAAAGAATTATTTGAGGACGAGTTTAATAAATGGAATCCAAATAGTATTTATAAATACAGTGATTATATTGAGCCGATTAAAATAAGTTTTAAGACCAATACGATTGTTTATCCGTTAAAAATTTCGCAAATTTCCACCAGAGTGCCGGAAGATCCAAGTGAATCTTCAAAAACAAATGAAGTGTTATTATATGTTTTGTCTGGCGAACAGGTTAAAGCGCCCGGGTTTGTTACGGAATACGCCCAAACAGTTAATACGGCCAAGCTTGAGGAAGCTGAAAAAAATTTGTATTCAGAAAATTTGGAAAGTCTGAAAAAAATTATAGAAACACGCGAATATTTTTTAACGAAAATGCGCCGGGATTTTGCGAAAATTGAAATGGATGAAGATCTGTATTTAATTAACGGGCAGAACCCGGAAGAGGCCGTAAAATTTGAAATTGATTTTTTTACCGGAGAAAATTGTCCGCATTGCGAAAAAGCAAAATCGTTTTTAGATAAATTAGGCTACGCGTATCCTGATTTAAAAATAAATATTTATGAAATATATAATGATGAGGATAATAAAAATTTATATCAGCAAGCAGTTGATGAAAAACAAATTAGTTCGGCCGGCGTTCCGTTAATTATTATCGGTGATGAGCATGTTTTAGGATTTGCCGAAGACATTACGGGAAAAGAAATAAAAAGTAAAATTGACAGCTATTTATTAAAGCCTTTGGTTAAAAGTTATGAAGAGGATCAAAAATATACTCAAGCGAAAAATAAAGTTTATGGCAGCGCTTTAGCTGACAGGCTTAAAGGAAAAATTGTGCTTAAAGTAGAAGACGAAGGCAAAGCATATTATATTAATCCGACAACTCAGTATTCACATTATCTTGGCCGGCCGGATGACGCTTTTTCCGTGATGCGCGATCAGGGCGTTGGCATAACTAATGCGAATTTAGAGAAGATTCCAATAGCTTTGGGCAATTTAACAGGCGTTGACAGCGACGGGGACGGGCTATCGGATATATTTGAAGACGCTATCGGCACGGATAAAAATAAAGCAGACACAGACGGTGATGGATATAATGATAAAGATGAATTAACAGGTGATTATAATCCAAATGGAACAGGAAAATTAAGTTCAGGTAATAATTTTAGCAACAGTCAAAAAGGTAGAATATTTCTGCAAGTGGAAGGCAGCGGCGAGGCATGGTATATAAACCCTGAAGACGGAAAAAGATATTTTTTAGGCCGTCCTGCGGACGCTTTTCAAGTTATGCGGAATTTGGGGTTGGGGATTAGTAATAGTGATTTTAATAAACTTTAAATAATAATTAAAAAATTATGCAGGAATTTATAATTAACATAATCAAACAAAACGCAATAGAGATTACGTGGATTATTATTTTGTTCTTTTTTGGCAAATTAATTTTGAAATTAATTGTAAAACGGCTTACGCAGATGGCTGATGACGGCGATGACACCAGCATTTCGCAAAAAGAAAAAAGAGCGGAAACTTTAGGGCATGTCATTATGTCAATCGGAAACATAGTTATTTACGCCATAATTTTGTTTATGATCTTAAGCTTATTCGGCATAGACATAAGGCCGATTTTGGCCGGTGCCGGTGTTATCGGGCTGGCAATCGGCTTTGGCGCCCAGTCACTGGTTAAGGATTTTGTTTCCGGGCTTTTTATTTTGGTTGAAGATCAATACGGAATAGGCGACAGAGTAAAAATAGGCGCCGCCGAGGGCAAGGTTATCAGGATCACAATGCGTTCCACAGTGTTAAAAAATGACCAGGGAGGGGTGCATTATATATCCAACGGATTAGTCAAAGATATAATTAATATGTCCCAGAAAAAGAAATCATCGTAAAGATATTTAAATTATGTTTTTATTTTTTGACACGGAAACTACGGGCTTGCCGCTGGATTGGAAAGCGCCGTTAGAAAACCTGGATAATTGGCCGCGTCTGGTGCAATTAGCCTGGCTTTTAATGGATGAAAACGGCAAAGAAGTTGAGTGTGCAAGCAAGATTATTAAGCCTGAAGGGTTTATAATACCAACGGAGGCGGCCGCGGTGCATGGGGTCAGTACCGAGAGGGCGCATGAAGAAGGGGTTTTATTAGATCCGGCGCTAAAAGAATTTATCCAGGCCGTGGATAAGGCGAAAATATTGGTAGCGCATAATATGAGTTTTGATGAAAAGATCATGGGAGCGGAATTGCTTAGAAAAAAGCATGAGCATAAATTATTTGACCGGCCAAAAATATGCACCATGCAGAGCTCAACCGATTATTGCAAGATACAAAGTGCCCTGCGGGCAGAAAACGGTTATGGCTATAAGTGGCCCAAGTTAATTGAATTGCACCAGAAGCTTTTTGATCAAGAGTTTGAAAACGCCCATGATGCCTTAGCCGATGTTAAAGCCTGCGCGCGGTGTTTTTTTGAATTAATGAAGCGCGGAATTATTTAGTAAAATTATGTGGCATGTATATATTTTACAATGCAGTGATAAAACATTTTACACCGGAGTTACAACCAGTCTGAAAAGGCGAGTGGAAGAGCATAATACTTGCGCAATAGGCGCTAAATATACAAAAGGAAGACGACCGGTTCGGTTGGTATTTTTCAAGAAATTTGCCAGTAGATCGCAGGCATTAAAAGAGGAGTGTAGGATAAAGAAATTAAATCGAGGAGAAAAGATGAATATAATAAATAAGGGGAAATAAAATTCGTAATCAACAAACCGTATTAAAAAATAGCTTAAATAAGCGTAAAAATGTAGGTTAAAATTTTAGTGTTAGGTGGATTTGACACTAAATATGTAAATAAAAAATATTCCGTATACATTATAATGTATACATAAATTTATTATTTATAAAAAATATGGCTAAGAAATTATTAAAAATTCTTTGGATCGTGATTATTCTTCTTTTTATCTCTTTGCAGATCTACAATTTGATCAAGGCTAATTATGCTGATGTGATAACCAGTCTTTTAACGGTTGTGATTCTTTTGGCCATGATCATTGCTTACGGGCTGCTTGTTAGTGTTACAAAATCTAAAAAAACAAACAGCAAAGAGGCAATAAAAGAAGATAATGAAAATTAGATTTTTTATATGGATACGATCAATTCCATTTATGACAAATTAATGGCCTGGGGCTGGTTTCAGTCCTTTGTCAGCATTATACTTGATCTTGACAGTACCCGACTATGGGCAATAATTGCCTTAACAGCGGTTTTGGCAGCCTTTTTGATTTATAAAAAAACCGGAATAGGCGGTTTAGGGGCGCTTTTGTTAATATATTTTATCGCGTATATTCTTTTCCAGTATGATCTGATAAATTTTTATGAAGAAAGGACTATTATCCGGGAAGAACATATTAAGATCATTGAAGAAGAGCTGCAAAAATGAAAAATAATCTGGTAAAACTTATTATACTATTGCTGATTTTTACCCCTCAGGCATTAATTGCAAGCAAAGCAACAGCTGATCTCTCCGGCCGTATTTTGTTGCAGGTTGAGCAAAACGGCGAAGCCTGGTATGTGAACCCGATTACTTTTGAAATGTATTTTTTAAGCCGTCCAATGGATGCTTTTCAAATCATGCGCGAGCAAGGAATAGGTATTACCAACAAGGATCTTAATAAAATTCCGATCGGATTGCTTAAAAATACTAGCCGGGACAGTGATAATGACGGTCTGGGCGACGCGTTGGAAAATTCAATTGGCACTGATATTCATTCAAACGACAGCGACGCGGACAGTTTTAATGATTGGGCTGAGGTAAAAAGCGCTTATAACGCCATTGGTAAAGGTGTTATGCCGATTGATTTGGCTTTTAGCGCGAAACAAAATGGACGGATTTTTTTACAGGTTGAATCAAGAGGCGAGGCCTGGTACGTGAACCCGGGGGATAATAAAAGATATTTTCTCGGCCGTCCGGCTGACGCTTTTGAAGTAATGCGCTCGCTCGGACTGGGGATCAGCGATCAGGATCTGTTCCCTGATAATACCCGGGCCGATGAGCCGGTAGTGGAGGAAACCTCGGATTATAAAGAGATAGTAACCCAAGCGGATAATTTTGATCTCAGACAAATTGAATTTTTAATTATGGAATTGGTTAATCAGGAGCGTCTAAACGCCGGACTGGAGGCAGTGGAGTGGAACAGTGAATTGGCCAATGTGGCCCGGGAGCATAGCCGGGATCTGGCCAACGAGAACAGCGGTTTTACCGGCTTCTATAAAGCCTGCGATTATCCGATCATCCACCATGAAGGCAATGATTTTGGTTTTTATAATTCTGACCGGTTAAATAACCGTGATATTTATTATTACCAAAAAACCGGGGAAAATATTGCCCTGGTTTCGGCCGCTCGGGTAACGGTTCGTTTTAAGGAAGGCGATCCTGCGAAAGAGGAATTGGAAAATTGCGCATTTGAGCGCAGCCGCTGGGACGAAGAATTCAGGATCAAAATGGAAATGGAAACCAGTGAAAGCGCTAAGTTGGAAGATTTAAATAATGAGCTTGATCGACGCGGCCGTGAATTTAATAACCGCAGCGAAGTGGAAGCAGCCGAGGTTGTATGGCTTAGTGGATTTTCAGTTGCCAGGGACACTGTCCGGGGCTGGATGGAAAGCCAGGGGCACAAGGACAATATATTGACAGCAGAATATAATGAGGCCGGAGTAGGGGTTGATTATGTTAACGGCTATATTATCAGTACGCAGGTGTTTATCAACCGGGCCGTTTGCGGCTACCCGGGCGGCGCTTGCTGCAAACAGTCCGGCTATATGCCTTATTGTTATATCCCTTATAGTTGCGAGCAAAATATTTGCGTTAATTAAAATTAATTATATAACTCACCTTACGCACTTATCGCGTAAGCAAAGTTATAATTAATGTAATTTAA
>JAGLPO010000063.1 GCA_023137275.1 Candidatus Parcubacteria bacterium
TAGTGCCCTTTGGGCATAGAATGCCTCTTTTAGGGTATAACTTGTATTTATGGTTTCTTATATTATTCCCGGCGCAATAGTTATTATAATTGCATATTTTATTGCTCGTTTTTTGTTTGATCTGCTTTTGCGGGGTTTTTTGCCTTTTATTCCATCGCGGCCATGGGTAGTGGAGCAGATAATCAATGAGTTTGAATTAGCAAAAGGGAAACAAAATTGCATTGCTTTTAGTACCGGCCGCTCAGGGTTATTTCACGCGCTTGAGCATAAATACCCCAAGGCCAGGTTAACCGCGATTGAGCCCAGTCTTTTTCCTTTCTTGGTTTCCTGGGTTCAGGCTATTATCAGGCAGACAAATATTAAAGTAGTTAGAAAAAAAATTCATCGGGTAAACGTGAAAGAAGCGGATATTATTTATTGCCATCTGTATCCGGATGATCTCCGGGGAATGGGCAAAAAGTTCAAGTTTGAGTGCCGGCCTGACACTATTATTATCAGTACCGGTTTTAATATTGCCGATCTTAGTCTGGACAAAGTTATTCCCCTGGATGATGGGCACGGTAAGCTGAATTGGCTAAGCAAGAATCAGAAATTGTTTCAGCGTAAATCAAAGAAATTTAAAAAAGAAAATAAGGCATTTTTTTATAGAATTTGATGCAATGTAATGTTTTTTTATATGATATCATCAATAACTATAAAAAAAGAATTAAATAAATTGGCCAACCCCAAACAAGCGCGTGTTCTTCAGCGTTTTTTTAAAACTAAACCGGGGGAGTATGGCGAGGGTGATATTTTTCTCGGCATTAAGGTGCCAATACAAAGGCAAGTAGTAAAAAAGTATTATAAAGATTTGCCCATTGGCGAAATTCCCAAATTATTGCGCACAAAAGTCCATGAATATCGCTTAACGGCGCTTTTAATAATGGTAGCGAAATTTAACGCTAAAAATATTACCAAGTCCGACAGGAAAAAGATCTATAATTTATATTTAAAAAATACCAAATATATTAATAATTGGGATTTGGTTGATTTAAGCGCCCCTAATATTATTGGCGTTTATTTGTTGGATAAATCGCGAACGATATTGTATAAGTTAGCCAAGTCCAAGAGCCTTTGGGAGCGGCGGATCGCTATTCTTGCGACATTCACTTTTATCCGGGATAACGATTTTAAGGATACTTTGAAAATCGCCAGGATCTTACTGCGTGACAAGCATGACCTTATTCATAAGGCAGTTGGCTGGATGCTTAGGGAAATAGGCAAGCGGGATTTGAGCCGGGAAGAAAATTTTTTGCAAGCGCATTATCAAGTAATGCCGCGCGTTACGCTTCGCTACGCGATTGAAAGATTTAAGGAAACCAAGCGCCGGCATTATATGAATAAATAACTCCTCACCCCCTAACCCCCTCTCCTAATTAGGAGAGGGGGGCGATCCGCCAGCTGGCGGAGAGCGGGGGAGAGGGTTTAATTATGAACAGGTTTAAAAAAGCAATAAAAAATAAGAAAATATTAATCCTCACATTAACCATAATTCTTTTTGTGGTAATTTCGTATTTTTCCAAGAAATACGCGGCCTTGCTTGGCAGTTCTGAGCTAATACTGGGACCGGCCGGTGAAATTTTGTATATATTAATAATGGCAACAGCCGTAATTATCGCTCCCCTTGAAACCCTGCCCTTGTTGCCGATAGCGGCCATTCTTTGGGGGCCGAACCAGGCGGCAATATTAACTTCCATCGGCTGGACCATTGGTTCATTGATCGCGTTTACTTTGGCTAGAAAATTCGGGCGAAAATTTGTCTACCGAATATCAGACAAATACCATATCAAAGAGTGGGCCGAGATGATCAAGCCCAGAAATAGATTTTGGCTGGTTGCTTTTGCCCGCTTTGTCCTGCCGATTGACATAATCAGCTACGCGGTCGGCTTGTTTACAAGGATGCATTGGGGCGCTTATTTAGCGGCTACATTAATCGGTATTATTCCTTTTGCTTATCTTTTTACTTATGGTTCGCAGCTCCGCGTAGAGATCCAGACCTTAATCGCGATTATTGCCGCCAGCCTGGTAATATTTCGCTACAATAAAATCCGCCGGTATATAAAAGAGATCTCTCAAAAAATATAGGCTTCTTAGAGGCTGTTTAAAAACCCCATTTTTACTGCAAATTTCAAATTTCGGCATAATTTTTTCTAAATTTTTTCGCCTATACTCAGGCATAAGCTCAAAAATTTATAGTCAAGGAATTTGAAT
>JAGLPO010000064.1 GCA_023137275.1 Candidatus Parcubacteria bacterium
TGCCCTTTGGGCATAACTTGTAAAAAATTCTGCTCAAAATTTGAAATTTTCGCTACAAAAGCGGGTTTTCAAACAGCCTCTTATGAAAAAGATAATAATATTTTTAATCCTCACTTTTGCATTAATTTTTATTGGCTCTTTTATTTTGGTTTGGCAGGTTTTACCCGGTTTTATTCCGCTGCTGGAAAAATCAAGCGCGAATGTAATTGAAGATATCAACAAGACTGAACCTTGATTTTTACTATTAATATGATATAATTATCCACAGATAGGCATAAAAGCCTATAAATTAAAGCCATGATTAAGACATTACAAAAAATTTATTTCTACCTTATGTTTTGTTTTTTAAAGAGATTGATTTATTGTGGTGTTTTAACTGAAAATTAAGTTTAGCACCATTAGGGAAAACTAAACCGGCTCCTGTATTATTCAGGAGCCGGTTTTTGTTTGATTAGCCAATTTATGTTATAATATAGCCATGACCAGTGACATATTTATTGACATAAGTTTAGTGTTGGCAATCGCGATTGGCATTGCTTTTGTAATTCAGCTGCTGCGCCAGCCGCTTATTATTGCCTACATTTTGACCGGGATCATTGCCGGTCCTTTGTTTTTGAATCTTATCAATTCCAGCCAGCAGTATTTTGATATATTTGCCAAGTTCGGCGTGATCCTGCTTTTATTTTTAGTTGGGCTTTCTTTGAATATTGATTATCTGCGGCGCATCGGCAAGGTAGCGGCCATAACAGGAATCGGACAAGTGGCTTTTACCTCGTTTTTTGGCGTAATTATTCTGCTCTCTTTGGGATTTAATTTTGTCCCGGCCGCGTATTTGGCAATATCAATAACCTTTTCCAGTACCATTATAATTATGAAACTGCTTTCGGACAAGCGGGAGCAGCGCTCGGTGTATGGCCGCTACACGATCGGCCTTATGCTGGTGCAGGATATAATCGCGATCGGCCTTTTAATACTGCTTCCTTCGGTCGGAGCCGGCGTTTCAATTGTTACTTCCTTGTTATTGATTTTTGTAAAAGTAATTGTTTTGGTTTCTTTGGTATATTTTTTGTCGCGCGTGATCTTGCCGGTTTTGCTTGAAAAAGTAGCCCAGTCAAGCGAGTTTTTGCTAATTTTTACTTTGGCCTGGTGTTTTGCAATTTCCGGCTTAGCCGAATGGGCCGGCATATCTTTGGAAGTGGGAGCGATCATTGCCGGCCTGTCGCTTGGTTCTTCGGTATATCGGACCGAGATCAGCAGCCGCATTAAGCCGATTCGGGATTTTTTTATCGCCCTGTTTTTTATTATTCTGGGTTCAGAGATGAGTGTGGATAATTTTTCCGCGTCCATTATCCCCAGTATGATCTTGTCTTTGTTCGTCCTGGTTGGCAACCCCTTAATTTTGTTTACCCTGTACCGAATGATGAAGTTTACCCGCAAAACCAGTTTTTTGGCCGGCCTTACCGCGGCCCAGGTTAGTGAGTTTGGTTTTGTATTTTTGTTTATCGCCTCTGCCATGGGTTATGTGTCTGACAGTATTTTATCCATATTTACGATGGTCGCCTTAATTACTATTTTTGTATCATCTTACTTGATTACTTATAATCATGAAATATATAAATTTATATGCCCGATATTCCGGTTTTTTGGCCCGGACAAGCATAACAGCAAAAAGGAAGAGCGTAAAACTTATGAAGTTTTGATTTTCGGCTATCACCGTTTGGGCTGGAAAATTTGCGAGGCTCTTAAAGAAATGAATATTAGCTTTGCGGTAGTGGATTCTGACCCAATGGCAATAAAAAAATTAACTATCCGCCAGATCCCTTATTTTTTTGGCGACGTTACAGAAGTAGATTTTCTTTGCGAGCTGCCCCTGGATCAGGCTAAAATGATCATTTCAACTTTGCCGCGGGCCGATGACCAGCTTACTTTGATCAAGCATATTCGCATGACCAACAAAAAAACTTTAATGGTTGCCAATCTCGCACACTCCCGTTTTTTAAATGACCTTTATAAAGCCGGGGCTGATTATATCATGATGCCGCATCTTCTTTCCGGGCAATGGATGGGAAGCTTGCTTAAGAATAAGAACTGGAGCCGGGAGACTTTTAAAGAACTTACCAAAAAGCAAAAAGAAGAATTAAAATTAAGGTTTACCCTGGGAGGGCAGTGAATTTAATATTTGGAATAATGAAAACATCTTTTAAACTATCTGACAGAATATTATTAATAGTTGTATTTTTTTCCACGATTTTTGTGTTAACAAGTTTTTTTGTTATTCGCGGATCATTAACGCAGATTCTGGCGCTGGGCGGTTTGATCTATATTTTATCGTTTTTGACGGCTTATTTTATCAGTTGGTCTTTTTCCCAGAGGATTATCAGGCTTAATTTTAAAATGCAGGAAATGGCGGCTGGTAATTTATCCCAAAGAGTAAAGTCCTTAAAGAATGATGAAATAGGGCAATTAACCAACTCCCTTAATGAATTAATGGGCCGTTTACAAACCGGAGTGGCCCAGGACGTTTCCAAACACCATGAGTTAGCCAAGGCTAAAACCGATTTTGTGGCAATTGCTTCCCACCAATTGCGCACGCCCTTGTCAATAATAAAATGGTATGTTGATTATCTTGTTGCCGGAGATGCCGGCGATATTAATAAAGAACAGGAGAAATACCTTAAAGAAGTTTACAAAAGCAATGAACGGCTGATTGAGCTGGTGAACGCGCTTTTGGATGTATCGCGGATTGATGTTGGCACGTTTTCCATAGAGCCGGAACCGACCGATATAATTGAGCGCGCCGAGTCGGCTTTGAAAAAGTTTATGCCCGAGATAAAAGCCAAGGAGATCCATTTGATCAAGGAATATGGCCAATTTCCGCGGCTGCTTTTGGATCCGCGGCTGATAAAGATGGTATTTAATAATATTTTTTCCAATTCCATCAAGTACATTCCGCGCAAAGGAACAATAAAAATTAGCATTAAAAAGACAGAGCGTGATATTTATATAAAAATTTCCGACACCGGCTGCGGCATTCCCAGGGAAGAGCAGCCCAAGATATTTACCAAGCTGTTTCGGGGGATTAACGCGAAAAAGATTGAGTCAGTCGGTACCGGCCTGGGCCTTTATATAGTTAAGGCGATTGTTGAAAAGTCCGGGGGCAAGATTTGGTTTCACTCACCGTCACTGGAGCTGCTTCTTGACGCAGGGGAAAAAGACGCTGATGTTCCTTTGGACAAGCGCAATCGCGGAACCACAATGAATATTACCATTCCGCTTAAAGGCATGCGTAAGAAGCCGGGAAGTAAAAAGCTGAATAGTTCAGAGTATTAGTGTTACGAATTACGAATCTGTACGAATTTACGAATATTGATAAATTAACTGTCATTCTGACTCCGAGCGAGAGCGAGGGGGAAGAATCCCGTGAATTAAACCTCGAGATTCTTCGTCGCTACGCTTCTCAGAATGACATTAGAATAACATTAGAATAACATAAAATATATGGCGCAAAAAACAATTCTTATTGCGGAAGACGAAATCGCGATGGTTGAAGCATTAAGTAAAAAATTTGAAAAAGAAGGCTTTAAGGTCATTAAAGCCAATGATGGCGAGGAAGCCTTAAAAATTGCCCTTGAATCCAAGCCGGACATACTGATGTTGGATATTATAATGCCTAAGATGGACGGAATGGAATTGCTTAAAAAAATTCGTGAAGACGACAAGTGGGGGGCTGGCGTGCCGATCATTATGTTGACTAATTTAAGCGATGCTGATAATGTTAGCGAGGCGGCCAAGTTTCAGGTATATGATTTTTTGGTTAAAACTGATTGGCGTTTGGATGACATTGTCAACTTGGTAAAGCAGAAGTTGAATCTATAAATTTATATGGTATTTGATTCAAGCAAAGCCGGGATTAGTTTTATAAAAATTATAGCCATGCAGTGCGTAATGCTTGGCGCGATTTTATTTTTTTTAATGTTGTTATAGGTCTTTTATGAAAGTGAGCATAATGGTCGTTGGACCTATTAAAACAAATTGTTATTTAATAAGCTCCTTAGGGGAGCTTATTTGTATTGATCCGGGCGATGAGGCAAAAGAGATAATCAAGGAGATTAAAATGACTGAAAAAAAATTAAAGTATATTATATTAACCCATTATCATTATGATCACGCTGACGCGGCTGAGGAAGTGAAAGCTGCTTTAGGCGGCAAAATTATAATACACAAAAACGAAGAGAATTATCTAAATTTTCAGCCGGATAAATATTTAAAAGAGGGAAACAATATAAAATACGGCGATGAGGAATTAAAAGTACTGCTTACGCCCGGCCATAGCGCCGGGAGCATAACTCTCCTTGGCGAAAAAGAAGTTTTTACCGGCGATACTTTATTTAAAGACGGAATCGGCCGGACTGATCTGCCCGGCGGAGACGAGGCTGCCATGCGAGACTCGCTGCGCAAGTTAGAAAAAATAATAAAACCCGGGATGATGGTTTACCCGGGACATGGAGATTATTATCAAGCTTAGCGACTTTTTAAACAGTCTCTTAAATATGAAGCATGTTAATTTAAAAATTTACGGCCGGGTGCAAGGCGTGTGTTTTCGTAGAAGTATTAAGAAAAAAGCCAAAGAATTAGGCTTAACGGGCCTGGTGCGCAATGAAAGTGATGGTACTGTGTACGTTGAGGCGGAAGGTAGGGAAGAGGATTTAAAAAAATTAATTAAATGGTGCCATGCGGGACCGGAGCTCGCCAGGGTAGAGAAGGTTGAAATAGAAACAACAAATGAATTGAAAGATTATAAAGATTTTTGCATTAAGTTTTAAATAAACTTCGCTGCCGTGCCTGCTCGCCTCGCTGTAGCTCCGGCGAAGCGGGCCAGCAGGAAGCTTCCCCCGTCGCCAAGGCTTTGGGGGAGGCAAGTCGGAGGACAAGGTAAAAATTTTATACTTTCTTTATTTGAATTATATTTTTATTAATGTTAGTATAAAAATATAATAATTATTTTTTTGCTACTGAATTAATTCAGTAGCAAAATAAAACAATGGCAAGACGAAAAATAGTTGACCATAATATCAGGAAATTAACCCGAATGGGCGGCGGGCGCAGCATTGGGGTAACTTTACCGATTGAAATGGTCAAAGAATTAAAATGGAGAGAAAAGCAAAAAGTGGTGATTGATAAAAAAGGAGACAGAATTATTATTAAAGATTGGAAGAAAAATGACTAAAAAAATACCAGACAACCAAATTGCTTTTTATCAATCGCCCGATGGTGCGGTTAATGTTGAAGTTTTATACGCAAGTGAAAATATTTGGCTTACGCAAAAGAAAATAGCAGAGCTTTTTAATACTACAAAGCAGAATGTCAGCCTTCATTTTAAAAATATTTTTAAAGAAGGTGAATTACAGATAAATTCAGTTGTAAAGGATTTCTTGACAACTGCCGAAGACAACAAAGATTATAAGACTAAATTTTAATAAAAAATATGATAAACAAAACAACCATAAAAACATCGCTGTCTTTAAAATTATTTATAATCGGATTTTTAATAGCGATCCTTATGATCCCGACCGGGATGATCGCTGTTTTGGTTAATGAACGGGAGGACCGGCAGGAAAAAGCCTTTAGGGAAGTAAGCGAGAAGTGGGGACTGGAGCAAAGCATAACCGGGCCGGTTTTGACCGTGCCATATAAAAAAGTATTTGAAAGCACAATCGGAAACGAAAAAAAGGTTGACGAAGTCTTGCGCTACGCGCATTTTTTGCCAAAGAAATTAAACGTGGACGGTGTTATTAATCCGGAGATCAGGAAACGGGGGATATATGAAGTAGTGGTCTATAAAACCGAGCTTGAAATAAGCGGAGAATTTATGGCACCCGACTTTTTAAAGTGGGATATTGCTTCAGAAGATATTATGCATGATAAGGCATTTGTGTCTTTGGGCATACCGGATATGCGGGGAGTAAAAGAAAACATAGATTTAAAATGGAATGATAAAAAATATGCCTTTAAGCCGGGTGTTGAAACTAATGATATTTTTTCTTCCGGAGTAAATTCAAAAGTAGCAATTGATAAAGACGATAAAGCCAAGAAATATAATTTTAGTTTGAAATTAGTTTTAAACGGCAGCCGCGATCTGCACTTTACCCCGATCGGCAAAGAAACTAACGTTAAACTTGCATCAGTTTGGCCGGATCCCAGTTTTCAGGGAGCGTTTTTGCCAAATACGCATGAGATAACCGACCAGGGGTTTACAGCAAACTGGAAAGTGCTTGAGCTTAATCGTAATTTCCCGCAAAGCTTTTTGGGCGCTTTATCCGGGGAGCCTAACGCGCCTATGCCCCAGGAAAGATTTGATAAATACGCACCGACCGCAATGCAGTATAATAATTTTAGCGCCAGTGATTTTGGCGTAAGGCTGCTTGTGGTGGCTGATGAATATCAGAAAACCGTGCGCGCTCTTAAATATTCAATCATGTTGCTCTCGCTCACATTTATGATCTTATTCTTTTTTGAAGCTTTAAATAAAAAAAGAGTTCACCCTTTGCAATACATTTTGATCGGTTTGTCTTTGTCGCTTTTTTACGTGCTTTTACTTTCTATTGCCGAACATCTTGGTTTTGATTGCGCGTATTTTATATCCGTCTTTTCCATTGTTGGATTAATTACATTTTATTCAAAATCAGTTTTTAGAGTATGGAAACCGGCAATAATTGAATCTTTGATATTAATTTTCATTTATGGTTTTATCTATATAATTTTGCAGCTTGAAGATTATTCGCTTTTGGTCGGCGCGATCGGATTGTTTGTGATTCTTTCTATAGTTATGTATGTTTCCCGTAAAATTGATTGGTATAATGTAAATTCAGCTAAGGATGATAAGGAAATAAATTAAGAATTTTGTGTTTTGGTATAAAGATTTATTTCATTAATAATATTATGGCTGTAAAAATTATTTATTTTGTTCATGGAACAACAACAGACAACGAACAAGACTTAGCTACCGGCTGGTCGCCGGGTGAATTATCCGAATTAGGCATTAGACAGGCTGAAGAATTAGGCAAACTTGTTTTTAATAAAAAATTTGATGCTGTCTTTTGTTCTGATCTAAAAAGAGCAGTTGATTCTGCCAGGCTTGGTTTCGCGGATAAATACAAAATTATTCAGGATAAAAGATTACGAGAATGTAATTATGGAGATCTTACCGGAAAATCAGTAAAAGAATTTAAAAATGAGATGAATAAATATGTTAACACTCCTTTTCCAAATGGAGAAAGTTATAAAGATGTTGAAAAACGAATCAGGGATTTTTGTGAATATTTAAAAATTAATTATAACAGGAAATATATTGCTGTTGTTGCCCACCAGGCTCCGCAGCTGGCTTTGGATGTTATTCTTAAAGATAAAATCTGGGAACAGGCTATTGCAGAAGATTGGCGCGACACAGGAGTCTGGCAGCCCGGGTGGGAATACAAGATTGATTAGTATTATTAGAATTACTATGAAAAAAGCAGTATTATTATTTTTACTATTATTATTTGTTCCGTTTTTAGCTTTTGCGCAAACAAACATCAATGATGATGTTATTTTTAAAGCAGAAGTAATTGAGATTTTGGCGGAAGAGAACCATCTATCACCGGACGGGAAAGAAATAATTCAGCAGCATTTAAAGATGCGCGGACTGGAAGGGGAGTTTGAGAACAAAGAAATAGAGTTTAACGGTATTAGCGATCTGGAAGTAATAAATTCGCAAAAATATAAAAAAGGTGACAAAGTAATGATGGCGGCCAGCTACGGTGCAAGCAAAGAGGTTAATTTTTACATAGTTGATTACGCGCGCGGCAAAAGCCTGCTATTTTTAGGGCTGGCTTTTTTTCTTACCCTTATTATTATCGGCCGATTTAAAGGCCTGCGTTCGCTGATCGCTTTGGCAATTACTTTTTTTGTTATTATTAAATATCTAATTCCCCAAATTTTGGCTGGCGCGAATCCGATAATGGTTACTTTCTTCAGCGCTTTGGTTATTTTAGCGGCCATAATATATGTTACCGAGGGGATTAAGGCCAGGGCTCATCTTTCAGCCTTAAGCATATTGCTAAGTTTGATAATAACCATCGCGCTTTCGGAATTGTTTGTTTCTTTGGCCCGCTTGACCGGAGCGGCCGGCGAAGAAGCTTTGTTTTTATTCAACATTCATGGCGCCAGCATAGATCTAACCGGTTTGCTTTTGGCCGGGATAATAATCGGTGTTTTAGGCGTGTTGGATGATGTGGTAATATCGCAGGTGGCAACGGTTGAGCAGTTGGCGCTGGCAAACGGATCTTTGAGTCAAAAAGAGCTTTTTAAAAAGGCGTACCAGGTTGGAATATCGCACATCGCTTCCATGACCAACACCTTATTTCTAGCTTATGCCGGCGCTTCTCTGCCTTTGCTTATACTTTTTGGATCCGGCACAAGCGCTTTTGCCAGCTGGCAGCAAGCCATTAACACCGAGCTTATCGCCACCGAGATTGTCCGCACCCTGACCGGCTCAATCGGCTTAATTCTCGCGGTCCCGATCGCGACTTTTATTGCTTCCCTGTGGTATAGCAAAGCCCAAAAGAATTAAATATTGATATAATATTCATTATTATACGCCAGCGAGGATGAATCGCTGGTTTTTTGATATTTTTAACAGGGGCCGTTAATTATCTTTCAATTTTGTTAATTTTATCGGTAAATTAAGCAAAGCAAATTTTTTACAATAATTTACAAAAAATTAATCTATTTTTAAATATTTTTTATCTAAAATTAGCAAAAAAATATCAATATCGCCTTGACAAGATTTTGATAGTATGTTATAGTGGAAAATCAAATAAGAAATAAATATTTAAGCATTTTAAAAATTACATAAAAATCCCTGCATCAGGCAGGGCCAATGTTTGGAGAGAGGCATTGAAACACGCAAAGGCAATAGATACTGCTGTGCTCTCTTCATAAATATTTAAGAGTACCACAATATTTGTTGCCTTTTTAAATAATAAATCTGCGGAGAAAAGCAATAAAGAAGAAATAATAAAAAAATTAATCTTTATCGCTTTTTTCCGAAGACTGGAAGAAAAAAGTTCTTTAAAACTGAATAATACAGATTAAAAATTTTTTTCATTTATTTTTTTTTGTTTATAAATTTATCTGCCGTCTAAGATAATAAATATTTTGTTATTTTAGATTGCAGATAAATTTTAAAAATAATAAAAAAAGGAAAGGAGATAGAAAAATGGAGAATATACAGATACCAGAAAGACTGGAAAAAATTTTTTCAGCTTGTAGAACAGCGGAAAATGAATTTTTGTCTTGGGTGGCAAATGATGATGGTCTAACAATGGCAGCTTCTGACGGCCTATCAATCGTCAGAGTCATAGAAAAAAAAGCGCTAGAATTATCTTGTTCCGAATTCGCAAATTGGTTCCCGAAGTGGTCCGGGTCCGTGTTCGATTGCGATACGGGAACTGAAAGCGACTTAGTATGCGCAGTATATCAAACAATAGATGACTAAGCGCGGGGGAAGGAATAGTAATTATATAAATTTTAAGGCGAAAGTGGATCCGCTTAATTCCTAAAATCCGTTAATCTGTATTATTCAAAAAGTTCAAAAAAGGGGGAAAGATGACTTTTGAAGAATTTAAAAAATTCGTGCTAGACAAAACAGGAGCAGGAGTTTACAGATATGGAGAACAATCTGATGGGAGGTGTAATGCCTCCTGTACAGAATGCGGGGGGGGATATTTATCTTTCCCTGAAGCCAGACAAAAAAGGGGTATCATACAGATATTGCGATTGCGATTAATCTGTATTATAAAAAAACGGGCGGGAGCTGATTTCAGTTCAGTCAGCTCCCCCCGAAACTATCCGCGGATGCGTGTCCGCGCTGATGAGTCCAAAAGGACGAAATAGAACGCTCTTTAAAATAAATTTAAACTGAGATAAAATGGAAATTAAATTTTTTAGTTTTTATTTTGTCTCAGTTTAGAGGCATAAACTTTAATACCCCGCTACCGTGGGTTGATACGGAGAAGGAGGAAAAAATGAAAAGTAATGAAGAAATTATTGCCCTGAATCAAGTATGGGTAAGAAGCGGTCTTGATATCGGCTTCTTTTTGGAAAAAATTTTACCGATGATGGTAGAAAATTATAATTTGGAGCCAAACTCCAAAAGATTAGAAGAAACAAGGCCCGACCTTTTAGTCAGTACCATCATGAATCCGTGGTATATTCGGTTTTTAGTGGAGGTGTTGAAACCAAAGGCATGCTTATTGCTTCTTGAAGGCGACGAGCAACTTTCTAAAGATCACTTAGCGCGTCAAAAAAGCGCTAAAAAATTATTAAGTGAGTTGTTGCCAAATATGCCGAAAAAATTTATCAGGTTTGATAATATACCATTAAACCTTGATAAGCTAAACTCTTTTTCTGTTTCTTTAACAGATTTAGAGAAAGGATTGAGTATTCAACTTGGAGAAACATATCAGGCTGAGGGGATGGAAATTGACATAAAAAAAGAAGTCGGAAAAGTAAAATTTCCCGAAACCTATGAAGAAGTATTTAACCGTATAATAAAATTTCGAAGAGAGCAGGCTAATACGGTTAATGCTGAATGTAAAATCAATGGAGAAATGATGAAAATAACATACCCCATTGAAAAAACAGTTAACATAGCCGTTAATCTCTCTGACACGGAGTATTTAATGGCTAAAAACATTATTTTTGCAACAGATTTATTGCGTGATCGCAAAAATAATATTTTCGTGAATGTGGCAGAAGTAATAATTTATGGCCACATTCAAAACGAAATGCCCACATGGACTAACGTGGGTCCGACCACTGGAATGGTTGAAGATAGAAATTGGATTTTGCCATCGCGCAAAGCGTTTGGCAAAGAAACAATTTCTATATCACACAAATTATAATTATTGTAAGTAAAGGTCTTGGATCACCTGTTTAAGATTCAATAAGTTGAGGGTAATAACTACAAACCCCCTCCCTGAAGGCAGGTAAATCAGGGTAGGAAATAAACATCGCAACATCAGTGATATAATCAGTTTAAAGATTATAAAGAATCTGATGCTCTGTCAAAGGATGTTCCTGCGCCATTTATGGCCGTTCTTTCAATTTCAGTTTTCTAGGTTTTTCTTTAAAAACCTTTAGTTCTTCCGATGCGTGTCGGAACTGATGAGTCCCTGCTTTTGTTAAAAGCAGCGCAAGGACGAAAACAATTTTGTTCTTTAAAGCAAATAATACAGATTAAAAAAATTTCATTTTTTCTCTGCTTTATTGTTTTAAATTTTATTGCCGATTAAGCCGTTAATAATTTTGACGGTTTTGTTCGGCAAATAAAATTTTTTAAACAATATAAATTTATTTTCTCTGTTGAGGAACTGGCGGAGGCCCTTTTGGGTAGCCCGGCTTTTACAGCGGATTGTAGGCAGAGAAAAAAGGAGAAAAAAAATGAATAAGAATGAATTAAGAGAAATCAAGGGACAACTTTTGTCTCTCGAGACAAAAGGAGTATGCTCATACATCCATGGGGGAGGCATCATGGATGTGCAGAGATACACGGAAAATCCTGATGAAGGAGAAGAATTTATTTTTTGCGACGCATCGCCTTATCTTAACGGCGGAGCCGTCAAGATAAAAAATATTTTTTACACCATATTTTTAGAAGGTGTAAGAAAAAATCCCTACATCCCGTCCGAAGTGGATGGGCTGCCCGGTCATGAAATTGACTGGGTGCCGATCACCGAGGATGAGGAGGAGAGCGTCCTCCAGGGAGAGGATAAAACTCCTCATGAGGCAGAAATTTTTCCTATCCCTGCATGTTGGATAGGGAAAAATATCCGAAGGGAATTGGAGCTTATCGGGTACAAGCTCCAAAAAAACGGAGTAATTAACATTAGGTGCTTCATGTCCGTGTCCAATTAAATAAGTATAAAGAGATGTCGCCACTCTTTGAAAAACAATCGGCGTAAAATCTGTATTATTTAAAAATTCACGGGCGAGGCTGATATTAGTTCAATCAGCTTCGCCCTCCAATCTATTCGCGGATGCGTGTCCGCGCTGATGAGTCCAAAAGGACGAAATAGGATGTTTTTTTAAAACAAATAATACAAAGAAAAAAATAGCCGACAAAGGCCTGTAGAGTTGGAAAATTAAAAGTGTTCCCTAAAATCTCTCTCCTCCGGGGGCACTCTTACTTTTCATTAATGCTCTGCAGGCCTTTGTCGGTTTTTTGGGCTTGACAAAATATAATTATGGGTATATACTCAAAATATAAATATAAATCCTGCGTCGCATAGATGGCGCTGGATAAACTAGGAAGGTGGTGGTAAATATGCCAGGATATGACAAAACAGGCCCCCAGGGCACCGGACCAATGACAGGCAGAGGATTCGGGCCATGCGGACAGGGCATGAGGCGATGCTGGAATTCTATCGGCCGCGGCTTTGGCCGCGGACGAGGGTTGTTTAGGCGCTCCTTAAGTGATGAAGACATAAAGGCTGATTTAGACCAGGAAGAAAAAATTCTTAAAGAAGAATTGGAACAGGTAAAAAAAGAAAAAGAAGCTTTAAAGAGCTAGAAATAGCCTCACTTCCTTGTTTGAAGCGAGGCTGATTTTAGCTGTATAAAAATATGGACAATAAATATAGGCGACAATTAGGCCGGCCGCGTCTTAAGCGGCGCGTTAGTTTTGATCCGCGAGTTGATTATTTTAAGCCGCGCGGCGTGCCAATGCGTCATTTGGAGATAGTGGAATTAACGCGTGAAGAAATTGAGGCTTTGCGTTTAAAAAATATTGTCGGTTTGGATCAAAATGAATGCGCTAAAAAGATGAAAACATCGCAGAGCACACTGCAGAGAATTTTGTCTTCCGCCGGCGCGAAAATTACTGACGCCTTAATAAATGGCAAGGCAATAAGAATTATAAATAATAAAAGGCAACGAAAATAAAATTCATAAAATCAAAACAGTCCCGAATCAGGGACTGTTTTTTGGTTTATATTTTATCTAGTTTATTTAATATCCAAGCACTGATACGGCGTCAACAAAAGCGTCTTCGCGGGAGTTGGACATAGTGCCGCGGAAGCGGATTCGCAGGGTATTAACTCCGCTTAGTTCAATGTTTATGTTTTGGCTGTGCCAGGTATTTTCCGGGTCTATGTTGCCGCGCAGACGCGCTTTTTCTATCCAGCTGTTGTTGTTTATAGATATGTCAAAAGCAAGGTATTCACCCCAGTCCAGACCGCTTTCAATATACCAGTCAAAGTTAATCCGGGCATTGGCTTGAGCGCTCAGATTAATTATCGGAGAGATCAATTGCGCGTTTTGGGCGCGGCCGTCAACCTCGGCCGAGCGTCTGCCGTTACTTACTTTTTGTCTGGAAGAAAACCAGTCCCTCTGGTAATCCTGGGTCCAGTTGCCCAGGCCGGACTCAAAGCTATCATAAAAACCGCTTGGTTCATTAGGAATTTCGTTAACAATAATTGTAAAGGTTTGGCTGGTGCTGGCCAGGTCATTGTCGTAAATAACAACCAAAATATCATGACTGCCTACTTGCGTTTCTGTTGGTGTCCATTCAATCAAGCCGGTGTCAGAATTAATATTCATGTTGTTTGGCGCTGTTTCCTCTAGTTCGTAAGATGATATGGCGCCGTCCGGGTCAGTAGCCTCAACATCGTATAAATATTCCTGCCCAACCGTTGCTTCGGTTATGGGCGAGGAAGTAATAACCGGCAAGTCATTTACCTCCGTAATATCAGCCGTAGTAGAGCTAGCGTCTTCGTCCTGGCCGTCGCTGACTGTTAAAGTTATAGTGTAGATTCCGCCAGCCGCATAAATGTGGCCAGGCGTCATACCGGTTCCGCTACCACCGTCGCCAAAGTCCCAGCTATAAGTCAGGCTATCGTCATCTGGATCAAGTGAACCAGAGCCGTCAAATGTAACCGCGATGTCTTCAGTGCCGGAATAGGGGCCGCCAACATCAGCCACTGGCGGATTATTCGGTTCTGGCGCAGGTGGTGGGAGAGGCGGTTCATAATCGCCAAGAGCGGCTGCGGCGTTAACCAGGCCATGGCCGTATTTCGTGTCCCAGCCCGCACTGCCCAGGTCGTCAGCGGTAGTTTCCAAAACACTTCTGATTTCATCGGGCGAATCAGCGATATTGGCTGATATTACTAAAGCGGCAACTCCTGCCGCATGCGGAGCGGCCATGGAAGTGCCTTGGTAAAAATAATAAGCAAAGCTGGAGTAGCGGCTGCCAAAGGTTTGCTGAAGAATTCCGTCGTCGTAGCCATCTCCATTAAGATCTTGATCCATATTGCCGCCCGGTGCCACCAGGTCCAGGCTGGTACCGTAATTTGAATAAGGGGCCCGCTTTTCATCATATCCGGTCGCGCCGACCGCGATAACGTATTCATCATAAGCGGCCGGGTAATTTACCGTTGAACTGTAATCATTGCCGGAAGAGGCGAATATTGTTACTCCTTTCGCGTAAGCGTAAGCCAGGGCTTCTTCCAAATAAGTCGCTGGCGACGGGCCGCCAAGGGACATATTAATAATATCAGCGTTATGGTCCGCGGCCCAGATAATAGCCTCGGAGAGATCAGCGTAATTTCCATTGCCATATCTATTCAATACCTTAAGGGGCATTAGAGTTGCCCGGGGCGCGACCCCGGCAACGCCAAGGCCGTTATTAGTGCTTTGGGCTATAGTACCGGCCACATGCGTGCCATGCCCATTGTCGTCATTAGGGTGGCTGTCATTGTAATAAAAATCATAGCCGGCCGTGAATAAGGTTTGGGCCAGGTCCGGGGCCCGGTAGTACCAGCTGTAATTTTCATAAGCGATTCCGGTGTCAATAACTGCCACAACTACTCCGTCTCCCTGGGCAGTATCCCAGGCAGTTTCGGCGTTAATGCCGCCAAAATCATCATTATCCAAATGCCACTGATAAGGATAATAGGTGTCATTGGGAACAAAATGGGCAGTAACAATGTAGTTGGGCTCGGCATATTCAATTTCTTTGCGGCCGCGATAATCCCTTAAAGCAGAGGCAACACTTTGCCCAAAGCGCAGACGAACGCGTTTAAATCCGGGCCGGCCTTTTTCTTTTACAACAATTTCATCAGGTAAATAATTATTAACATTATTTCGGATCTCTTTTCTTTGTTTTTCAATTATTTCCTTCACTTTATCCGCGTCCGGACGGCTTATTTTTTTCCCTGGATCAAGCGCCAGAGTAGGATAGGCGAAAAATAATGAGACAATAAATAAAAGGCTAATGTTAAACAGAGCCTTTAATGTTTTTTTACTTTTTTTCATAGTATTGTCATTAATAATTAGTATTCTTTAATTAGTATTCTTATTATACAATATAATTTTAAAAAATCCATACTTTTTACGATTTTATTATTAGCTTAAATATGCTAAAATTTAGATGTGTTAATAACTTGTTTGTTTTAAAAATTAAGAGTTGTATGAGGATTTTTTTTATTTTAATTTTAACTTTAATACTGGTTTTTGTGCCAGCACTTTTTTTAGTGCTATTGCCAATAGATTTATTGGCTGAAGAAGAAGCCATTGTTGAAGCAGGGGTTGACGAGCCGCAAGCCATGAATATAGTTGTTTTTATGACCACTGACCAGCGCTGGGACACGATCGGGGATAATCAAATAAATGCGGATATCAACACCCAATTCGGGCGAAGCGTGATGCCTAATGTGCAGAGCAAACTGATTGACCAGGGAGTGGTTTTTAACCAAGCTTACGTTACCACGCCGCTTGCCAGTCCGGCGCGGGCCAGTGTTCTTTCCGGCGGTTATCTGGCGCAGAATACCGGCGTACTGACAAATGAAGATCCCAACGGGGGCATAACGCGTTTCCGCGATCAAGACACGATTGCGACTCAACTGCAAAATACTGGCTACAAAACCGGTTTTGTCGGATCATATTTAGGCGAATACGCGGACAAGGACAACTATATTCCGCCTGGCTGGTCCAGCTTTTGCGGAGTAAACGAAGCAAACAATTGGAATAATTATTCAATCACATGCGGCGCAAGCGAAAGCAAAGCCGCGCGAGGCCAGACATCTCAGGAAAGCGAATATATTGTTGAAAAGCAAGCTGAGTTGGCGCTTGACTTTATAGATAAAACCAATGGCTCGCCTTATTTTTTACTGTTTAGCACCGATACCCCGCGTTATCCGGCTACCCCGGCCTCAGGCGATGAAAGTCTTTATGAGGGTTATGAATATCGCTCGCGAAGCTACGCTGAAAATAACGTGGCTGATAAGCCGGCCTGGGCGCGTGATCAGGCTGATAAGCGCTTTTCCACTCTTAAAGATTCGCGCGACGATTTTCACTTGCGCCAGTTAAGGGCCTTAAACAGCGTGGACCAGGCAGTCGGGGATATAATAGATAGGATCGCTGATCAGGGACAGCTGGATAATACTGTTTTTATATTTACCTCAACTAACGGCTATCTTTGGGGCGAGCACAAGCTCTGGGGTAAGAACGCGCCTTATGACGAAACCTTGCATGTGCCTTTAGTTCTTGTCCATCCGGGAATCAGTGCCAGGCAGATTGATGAGCTGGTGGCAGCCAATCTGGACGTGGGCGCGACTATCCTGGGAGCGGCCGGAATCGCGCGAGAAACTGATGGCCGCAACCTGATACCTTATTTAAATGAGGAGCGGGATGATTGGCGCGAGCAAATATTTATTGAGTCTTTTCATCCGGAACACGGTTTTGTTGGGTTTAAATCAAAAAATTATTCCTACATTGACTATATTACAGGTGAAAGCGAATATTACGATTACACTATTGATCCTTTGGCAAAGGCCAACAAAGCCGGAAGCGTGGAATATGATGAGATCATCAGCTTGCTCCAGGCGTCTTTGGAGCCAAACAAGGGAGCCTTTATTACTAATTTAAGCATCCCTTTGGCAGCGCCGGGAACCATGTACAGCGCGGATTTTTCTTCCTGGGGCGCGCCGCCATTTACCTATTCCCTTTACAAAGGATCCATTCCCCCCGGACTGAATTTGGACACTGACAATGGAGTTATTTCCGGGCAAGTAAGTACTGATTTTAGGCAAAATATTTCCATTAAAGCCGGGAGCGTCAAAATAGCTAGGCATAGCGGCTGGCCGCAGACCCATATCCGCGAGTATATTTTAGCCAGTGGGGACAGCGCCGGCTCCAGTTTGACCCATGGGCCTGTGATAGGCGCTATGACTGAGAACAGCGCAAGTATTTGGCTACGGATAGAGCCGGGTGGGAGCGCGCAGATCAAATATACGGCCGACCCTGAGCTGGATAGCGGCTGGCAATGGTCTTCCGCTGTTACCACCGGAGCGGAAAAAGACTATACCGGTATAATTTCGCTTAGCGGTTTGGAACCGGATACGCTCTATTATTATCGGATTTACATAAACGGCGAAGAATATAAGACAAATAAAGAACTTGAGTTTAAGACTTTTCCCCGTTTGGGTGAGGAATTAACCCTGGGTTTTATCGCGGACGCGGCTACTGACCCTAATGTGTCGGCTCCGGCAGTTATTTCTCTGTCGCGCGAAAATCCTGATGTTCTGCTTATGATCGGAGACATGGACCATGGCAACCCGGCCGGTTTGGGCGAGTACCGGGCCATGCATCAAGCTAATCGCGGCAATGAAAAGCAGGCAGGCGCGGCGCTTAAAGATTATATTTTATATAATACGCCAACAGTTTACGCCTGGGATGACCATGATTACGGCGAAAACCAGGGGGACAAAAATACCAGGAGTAAAAAAGATGCTTTAAGAGCCTACAAAGAGTATTGGCCAAGCTATGATCTGGCAAGGGAAGAAGAAGGAATTTGGCAGAATTTTAAATATGGTAATTTAGCCGAAGTTTTTATTTTGGATGTACGCAGCCAGCGTGATCCAGACACATATAAGGATCCTGCGTTTATTCCGGACAGCGAGGCAAGATCCAACCGCAACGCGCTCCGCTTTGACGCCTGCCGCTCCATGTTGGACGGCGATCTGTGTCCGACCGGTTTGCCGACCGGGCAAAAAGAATGGCTTAAGGACGTGCTTTGGTATTCCAATGCCAAATGGAAGATAATTGTTACTCCTGTAACCTGGAACCCAACGACCGAGAAAGATGACGCCTGGTGGGATTTCCGGGCCGAGCGTTTAGAATTGATGGCTTATTTAAGATCCCGCGGCATAACCGGCGTAATATTCGTGTCTGCTGATCTTCATACCGGCGGGGCGATTGATGATGGCACTTATTCAGGGTACCCGGAAATGAGCGTGCCTGACCTTAATCTGGGCGGCGCCGAAGTGGCTTGCCGGCTTCATAATCCTGACCGTGAGAGCAGCTGCGGGAATTGGTCGCACGGTATTGTGGCCGGCGGTTCCGGCTATGGGTTAATTACTTTAACGCCGGACCGGGCAATAATTGCGGCTAAAAATACTTTTGGGCAAGACACGGCCGGAGTGGCGCCCTTGATTATTGATTATCAGAGCGGTTCACTTACCGGCCTTGGCAATAATGCGGTGAATAAAAGTTTAAGCGTTATAAACAGGGGAAATAATTTGGAAGGCCTTTCGGAAATAACTGACCGTTTTTACAGCCAGGGCATAATCGCGCCCGCGCTGCCTCCAATACCTGCTCTGATTGAAGTTGTTCCGGGCCTTGAGAGAGTTAAGCTTACGGTTAAAAATAAGAAAATGTATCAGAATTTGCAAGGCAGAATTATGCTTACGGTTGAGCAAAGCGGCGAGGCTTATTATGTTCATCCGGACAATGAAATTATTTATTCTCTCGGCCGCCCCAGAGATGCTTTTGCTGTTATGCGCGAGCAGGGCATTGGGATCACGAATGCTAATCTGATGAAGATTCCGGTCGGTTTTGGTTCTGCTGTTGGCCCGGACACGGACAACGACGGGCTTTCTGATTTATTTGAAGATGCTTTTGGTACTAATTCGGCTTTGTTTGACACTGACAACGACGGGCATGATGACAGATCAGAAATTGAAAAAGGCTTTAATCCTTTGCTTCCGAATATTAACCTAAACCTTAGTAAATGGTTTACTAATTTTCAACTGGGCAAAATATTTTTGGCTGTTGAGCAAAACGGCGAAGCCTGGTACGTTAATCCGGCTGACTCTAAACGTTATTTTTTAGGACGCCCCGCCGACGCTTTCGCAGTAATGAGGAATCTAGGATTGGGTATATCTAATGTTGATTTTGATCAGCTATCAGAATAAAACCTTTAGCTATGGCGGACAAGCCGGCGGACGCTTTCGCAATGATGAGGAATTTGGGCCTGGGCATTTCTAATACGGATTTTAGCAGTTTTAGCGAATAATTAAATATATTTAAGATAATAATAATTACAGAGTTAATTCTGTAATTATTTATTTTTTGCAAGAAATTATTAATATTTGCGCAGTAATGAATGTAGTTGTATAATTATTTTATGCCTGAGTTGCCAGAAGTTGAAACAATAGTTAATGATTTAAGAATTAAGATTTTAGATTTAAGAATTAAGAATCTTGAGGTTTTATTGCCTAGGATAGTTAAAAATTCCCTTGCTAGTTTTAAAAAAAAGATAATTGGAAACAAATTTGTAGATATTGAACGGATAGGGAAGTTGATAGTGATTACTTTGGAGCGGGGCGGATATTTATTGGCGCATCTTAAGATGACCGGGCAGTTGATATATTTCTCTCACCCTACCTCACCCCCAGTCCCTCTCCTTCGTAAGGAGAGGGGGACAAAGAGTAGCAAACAAATTATTATTGCCGGCGGGCATAACGACGGAGCAAAGCCTGAAGAAATGCCGAATAAATGGACCCGGGTGATTTTCACTTTCAGTGATAGATCAAAATTATATTTTAATGATCTGCGTACCTTTGGCTATTTGCGTATCGTTAATAGTAAAGAATTAGAAATAGTTAAAAGTAAGTTCGGGGTTGAGCCGCTAGGTATAGAATTAACTCTAAACCTGTTTAAAGAAAAAATAAAATTCAGAAAAACATCAATTAAGGCTTTGCTTTTGAACCAGCAGATAATAGCGGGTTTGGGCAATATTTACACAGATGAGATATTATTCGCGGCCAAGGTCAGGCCCACGAGAGCTGCAAACAGTCTAACAGCGAAAGAAATTAAGAGTATTTATAAAGCAATCAGGCCGATATTGAAAAAAGCGATCAGGGCGCGCGGCACAACGTTTAATAATTTCGTGGACGGTAATGGCAATATTGGGAATTTTGTTTCTCAGCTTAAAGTCTATGGCCGGAATGGAAAAAAATGTAAAAAGTGTGCTAGTATAATAAAGAAGTTAAAAGTAGCTGGACGGGGTACTCACTACTGTCCTGATTGCCAAAAATAATTAACAGTCAAGGAATTTAAATATTCCC
>JAGLPO010000065.1 GCA_023137275.1 Candidatus Parcubacteria bacterium
CTGTTAATTATAACTTTTTCTAAGGCAAAAATATTTAGTGCGTAAGATGAGTTAGTAAACCATAAGATTATGTCACAAGATAACATGATAAAAATGGAGTGCGGGGACTGTAAGCGGGTTAATTATTTTTCTCGTAAAAATAAAAAAACCTTAAAAGATCGGCTGCAGCTTAAAAAGTATTGTAAATTTTGCAAAAAGCATACATTGCATAAGGAAACTAAAT
The DNA here is from genome assembly GCA_023137275.1 of Candidatus Parcubacteria bacterium. Taxonomy (GTDB): domain Bacteria; phylum Patescibacteriota; class Patescibacteriia; order Patescibacteriales; family UBA12075; genus JAGLNE01. The sequence goes on from JAGLPO010000065.1 coordinate 224, forward strand.
AAATTTTGAATGCGCCCCATTACGCTAAGGTTTTGAGAGGTAAAAATTATGCGAATGATTTTATGGATAAATTATTCACAATTTTGTTGTTATTATTAGTTTTGTTGTTTAGCGGGTGCACAAGACTCAAGTGGCTGGATGAGCAGGCCGGGAAGTTATTTTTCAATACTTCAACCCCAGGTTTTTTAAGTGTAGAAAAAAAGGAAACTGTAACCGAGAAAACCGAGTTTGATTCTGAAAATTTATCCAAAGAGCAAAAGGGCGTGATTGACAAATGGCTGGAAAGCAAGGGCTTTAACCGCTATGGCGACCCAAAGGGCACATATTATACCGGTGGCACGCCATTGTTTAACGAAGCGACCGGAGTGGCAATTGAGAGATATCAATATATTCTTGGAAAACACTCGGAGTTGTTTGATATTATAAAGTGATTAAATATTACATGCGCATAGCACGCAGCACATAGCGCGTAACAAAAATTAGTAATGTTATGTGCTGTATGTTGCGTGTTGCGTGCTTATTTCTATGGAAAAACAAGCAATTTCAAAATGGTTTTTAATCGTTTTAATAATTTTTGTTTTATATTTATGCTACCTGATCTTTCGTCCGTTTTTGGTTATTTTGTTGGCAGCCGCCATCCTGTCTTCAATTTTTTATACGCCTTATGAACAGCTTACAAAGCTTTTTAGAGGCAGAAAGCATCTGGCTTCTTTGATAATCTGTATATTTGTAGCGATATTAGTGGTATTGCCGGCTGTTAACATTATAGCTTTGGCGGCGCAAAAATCTGTTGTTGCTTATGACTCAACCGTAGAATGGGTGGCAGGGAATGATGTTGGCAATAAAATATTTGACAGCTATTGGTGGAATAAAATAAACGCGGTTGGTTTTGACCAGGAAACGATCAAGGGCGCGATACTGGAATCAGTCGGGCAGATCAAGGACTGGCTGGTGGGAGGAACCAAGAGCGTAATTTTGGGGACAACAAATTTTATTTTTAGCCTGATAATGATCTTATTTGCTATGTTCTTTTTCTTTGTTGACGGCAAGGTAATGGTGGAAAAGATAATGCGCTGGACCCCGCTTCCTAATAAATATGACAAAGAGATTTTTAAGAAGTTTCGCGATGTTAGCCGCTCTACCGTAATCTCCACTTTTGTTACGGCTGTCGCGCAGGGCATCTTGGGCGCGATCGGCTTTCTGATCGTCGGCTTGCCGGCCTTTTTCGCCGCGATCGCGATTGGCTTCTTTTCCTTAATGCCCTATATCGGCACAGCCATAATCTGGCTGCCGGTCGCCATTTATCTCCTTTTTACCGGGCAGATATGGCAGGGCATATTTTTGATTATTTGGGGCGCGGTGGTGATCGGCCAGAGCGACAATTTGCTCCGGGCATATCTGATCAAGAGCAAGGCCCAGGTTCATCCGATTTTTATCATTTTTTCAATTCTCGGGGGCATAGCCGTGTTTGGCATCTGGGGCGTCATTTTCGGTCCGCTCATTATTTCTCTGGCAGTTACGATCTTGCATATTTACGAGATGGAATATGAGAGCGTATTGGAAAAATAGGAGTTAACGGTTAATTGTTAATTATGCGGGTGTAGTATAATGGTAGTACAGGGGTCTCCAAAACCTCTGGCGGGGGTCCGATTCCCTCCACCCGTGCGTTTAAATAAGTTGCTAACATTGGCAACTTATTTTTGTTAAGGAAGTATGGAATTAGAATTGAGCTGATTTTGTAATATAAAAACCGCCGTGTCTGTGTAAGCACACGGCGGTATTTGATTTTGTGGATTTCCTCCAGTTATCCATCTAGTTGTTTAATGTTTTTTCTTGCACAAAAGAATTCTAAAAGATTAATTCAAAAGTTGGCATTAAATTCAGCATCTTTGTCGCCGGGAATGTTGGGCAGAAATTCGTTGTTGACTGCCGCTTTTATCGCTTTGTAAAAGCCAGCGTTACCAAAATAAGCTGCTCCATTTGCGTCCAATTCGACAGGTTTCCCGGGTAGTTCTTCAATGGACAAACAGGCTGCTTCATCAGCCTCTGGAGTTTTGCCCTCAAAACCCACGCCGATTACCGGGATATGACCATTTCCATTCATTTTTAAGAAAGCTTTGGTCATTCCTGGTAAGGCTGCCGCTAATCCGGCGCCGGCCACGATAATGTCGGTTTTTTTCATAGTTGCGGAGCCGGTAAAGTTCATCAGTTGTTCCGGATTTCGGTGGCATGAAATGATATGCAGATGCGCATCACCGACCATCTCATTGGCCTTTAAATACTCTAGGCCAGTTTCGGCAGATGGTATGTCTGAGCGTGAACCTAAGATAACGTGAATGTTGACCGGTTTGGGATTAACATCAATATTCATGAAGTCCCGCTGAAACAGTTCGAGCTTTTTACCGAGGATGCGCCAGGCAATGTAGCGGTAAATCCGGGAAGTCATGTTGATAACATCTTCCGGAACAGGCAATTTTGCAACGTACTTGAGCGCCTTGGGATCTTCCGGATCCAGATCTTTATTGTTTAGGCCAACACTGATACCCCAGTTGCGCAGGAACTGCTTGTCGAGTGACGGGGGGAGTTTATTTTTGGTTCGGGCTGCATTCAAGGCTTTGAGATCCCAGAAACGTGATGAGTCCGGTGTGATTCGTTCGTCGATAAGGTAGAAAATGCCGTTCAGCAGGGCCATTTCGAATTTGGTGTCCGCCACATCCAGCCCCAGGTTATTCAGGAATTTTCGGGCAGCCGCCATGAGTTGCAGCGCCAGACGTTCAGGTTGACCGCCGTATTTTTTTTCTACATCCAAAAAAGAAATATGTTCGTCGTGCCCCACTTCCGCCTTAGTTGAAGGCGTAAAAATGGAGTAGGGAAGATCATCGCCTTCCTTGAGATCGCTCGGTAAATTATGACCGGAAACGACACCATTTTCATTATAAGGATTCACAGATGAACCAAGGAGGTAGTTACGAACGATAGCTTCAAAGTCGCAGGCCGGTAAATTTTTTACAACCGTGGCGATTTTTTGGAGATTTGGATTACCACGTAGTTTTTGAGGCAGGTATGTATCAATATCTGCTCCATATGCGACAATGTCCTGAGGACAGATATTCTTGAAGACGTTGAAGGCCATGGAAAGATTGACGGCATTCAGTACTTCTCCCTTGAATGGAATAAGAAATGGTAGGACAAAGTCGAAGATCGACGCTCGGTTCGAAGTGTAGAACAGTTTGTTTTGAGCATCTTCTCCGATCAGGTAACTGTCACGTACTTTACCGCGACTAGTCAGGTTAAGACCGGGAATAATTCCAACATCTACTACTTTGGGTAAGTGTGCCATGTTGCATTCTCCTTTCATCAGTTAATCGGTTTGTGAAAAATTGAATACGGTTTGTTTGGTTCGTTTAACGGTTTTAATCGCTATTTTCATTGAATCGCCGACATACCTCTCCGGATCCCACATCAGCTTACGAACATCGGTTGGTATCCTGTCTACGATTTTCTTGAGTCCGCTGTCATTATTCGCCATTTCTTCAAGGACTGTGATAAGTTTCCAGTTTCTTAATTTCGCTTCTGGTACAAGTGTATTATTGACCAATTCGTGGGCGTCACCTGGATATCCAGCCATTTGCAAAGCGATATAGAGCGGTTCGGCGATAATTAGACCGGCGCTTTGGTTGAAATTTTTTTTGCAGGCATTCTCGTTTACGTTTATTCTTTCGAGAAACGGCACTTTGTCCTTATTTTTTTTGGTAAGCGTATTTAGCTGTTGCTGCAGGTTAATCAGAATTATTGGATAATCCCGGGCAACCGAAGAGCCGACCAGGTCGCGTTGATGTTCGCTAATTAGGGTGTCGAGTACTTTTCCAAATTCGTTTTTGGTTTTAAGCCAGGTTCCTTCGAGATTTTCAAAGTTTATCGGATTTCGTTTGTGTGCCATAGTTGATGAACCGATTTGGTTCGATTCAAATGATTCGGAAATTTCCGCAATTTCATTGCGCATCAAATGTCGGCAATCCCGGCCCAATTGAGCCAGAGCAGCTGACATCATAACACAGGAAAAAAGGAAATACCCGAGTGGCTCTGGTGGGAGTATTTGAGTGCTAATCGGTGCAGGTTTAAGGTCAAGTTTGGCAAGTACCAGTTTTTCGAACGAATTTTTGTCAGTTTTAGAAGTGAATTCCAGCCCCAGCTGAGCATTGTGAGCGCCAACTGCTCCGGATATTTTTCCGACTAAAGAATTGGCGTAAATATCCATTTGCTGCCAGTTGTAAAGCAGACGACTGAGCACTGTTGCCAGCCAAAACCCGACTGTAATCGGCAAAGCGTGTTGCCCGTGCGTTCGGCCGATCTGGATTTGGGAAGCAAATTTTTCAACTCGTCCGGCCAGAAGTAAAGCAACTTCGCTAATAGCGGGTTTTAGAGCTTTTTCATAGGCTTCCCTGAATTGGAGTATCCGGCCGGTATCGATTGGATCATAACTGGTCAGGGGTACATGAACCCATCGGGCCAGTTTTTTTCCAATGATATCCTGGGCGAGTCTAACCCAGGCACGGATATCATGATGAGTGATTTGCCGTTCAATCTTGTCGACTTCAGTTGTTGGAATGGCCATGAGTTGAGTCTCGACATCCGGCAATAAATCACCAAAATCACTATCCGGGATCACTTTGATTTCATACAGTGTTTTTAGAGTTGCGATTTCGACTGCGGCCACTTTTTGGTACAGATTGTCATAACCAAAAAAAGGCATCATTTGCCTCGGTTGGTACCTGGGGTTTCCAGGCAGCGTCAGGTTCTGCATAATTGATTTCCTCCTGTTTGCCTATAAGTTTTGTAAGAACATAATGTTAATTTGAATTTTACCCCCTTGTTTCGTTAATATAAACATATTTTAGCTAAAAAATCAAGGCACAATAGCAAATCTGATTTTTAGCCTTTTTCTTTTGAAAAATATGTGATATTCTTTATTTATCACGCAACTCCGGTATATAAATATGCCCCTTATAATCCCGAATCTTGGTTCTGACTTCATTCACAACTCTGTGCATGGCAGTAAAAGCAGGTTTATTTGAACCTGTTTTTTTTTGTTATAATATTTATGTATATTATAATATACATTATAATGTATACATAGATTTTAATATTAAATTGTGGCCAATGCGAAGAAAATTAAAACACCCGTCTTTTCCAAGCCTGCCTGCTCGCCTCGCTGCAGCTCCGGCGAAGCGAGCCGGCGAGGCAGGGCTACGGAGAGGCAAGCGAAAGAGACAGCCCGCCTGCGCATAAACGCCAAAACACCACTATTTTTAAGCGAGTTTTAGCGATTTCAATCTTGACTTTAGGGGGTGAAAAATGGTAAATTAAAAATAAAGAAGCAACAGGGTTGGTAATTTCGCATTGGTTAAGTACCAGATATACTGTTGAGTTTATGGGATTATGGGAGCAAATGCATAATCCGAATTTTAATGTTACGGAATTCCGTAATATTAAAAATGAAGCAGGTTCAAACGGATATGTTTTATCAGGTAAACAATGGATTTCTAAAACAAATGCTAGTGGGTGTTTGGCGACAGCCCCATAAATATTATGCATTTATCTAAAAAAGAAAAGATATTAATAAAAGCCGCTCAACATGTAAGGTATATTATTGGAGCTATCAAATCCAATAACAAAAAAGTGGATTTTAAATTAGAAGAGTTTAAAGGAGTGTCATAAGGGAGATGAATTTATGGTTTTGCTGAATTAGAAAGTATGTTTCTGTTGTTGCACAATAACCATAATAGTGGTTGACTAAGAGATATTTTTATGGTAATTTTTAGCTAAGTTTATAAACAATGGGAGACATACGTCTTCCTTATTTTTTAAAAATATATGAAAAAAACTATTTTTAGTGCAGTTATATTTGTACTTGCTATATCATTGTTTTTGCAAGTTCCTGCACAGTTATCGGCAAAACAAGGAGAAAAAAATTCAAATTCTACAGAAAGAATTATTGAACTTTTAACTGAGGGTGTCGGTAATTCAGGCAAAGTCCCCAAGGGACTGCTTACTGCTCCGGGAATAGAGAAGAAATTAGAGGGCATAGATTTTACAGCACCAATAATTTCCGATGTTAAAGCAACCAGTACAGTTGCATCAACAACTCTTATAACATGGAATACGGATGAAGATAGCATAAGTATTGTCCATTACGGAACATCAACCGGTATTTATACCGATATTGCGATTGGCTCAACAACCGCAACTAGCAGTATGTATTTACATGAAGTAGAGCTATATGATCTTCCAGCTAGCACTACTTATTATTTTTATGTAGAATCTGAAGATGGAGCAGGTAATGTGGCTGTAAGCCAAGAGTACATTTTCATAACTACAAATAGTAATTTGATTGAGTTAATTCCAAATACCAGAATTACTTATGAAGAGGGCGGTTCGGTATTTCCTAGTATTGCGGCCGGAGTAAACGAATATTTAATCGCTTACAGCGATGATTGTGATGGAGCAGAGCCGGAAATTTATATTTCTAGATTAGATTTTAATGGGTTAAAAAATGTAAATGATTTGAGAATTTCAGTAAATCCCGCAACTATTTCATATAATCCAGTAATTGTATTCAATGGATCGGGATATGGATTATTGTGGTCTGAGTATTATCGTTCAAGTAGCGAGGGAGCCTTATTGTTTGCGAATCTAGATTTAACAGGAGCGGTTATCGGTGATATTGCTACAGTCACAGAAGATGCTTACGGTATTACACCTTCACAGCCGGACATGGTATGGGACGGAACAAATTATGCAATAACATGGTCGGAAAATAGAGCAGGCACAGAAACATCCCAAATATATTTTAAGAAAATTGGCGTTACTGGAAACAGTTTAACTGCTGATGTCAAACTAACCCAGGCAATAAGCGGACGTGGCAACCCTTCCATAGTTTGGACTGGAGAAGAGTACGCTTTAGCGTGGCAGGATTTACGTGATGCAGTGGTTCAAACCGGACCGGATAGCTGGGTATATTATAATACTGCAGAAATATATTTCGTTAAAGTTGATAATAACGAAAATAAAATGGGTGATGAAAATCGAATTACTTTTACCCCGGATCATTCAGGTGGAGTTAATTTGCATTGGAATGGCATAGGTTTTGATATGACATGGCTTGATTATGGGGACATTGGAATAAGAGATGTTTATTTCTGCAAACTGGATGAAGATGGACTTAAATTAACTGGAGACGTTAAGATTACTAATATGACTGACAATGGAGGCGATTATGCAGCTTCGCCTTTTAGCGTAGCGAACGGCAATATATATGGAGTAGCATGGCTGCACAACGGAGGAAATGTCGAATTTGTTGAGATTGATATTGATGGTAATTTGCTCGGTGATGAAACAGTGGTGTCTAATAGTGGAACTGCCAGAGAGTTGAATCTGGTGCGGTCCAGTGAAAATTACGGCTTTGCCTGGATGGATTACAGGGATCAAAATAGCGGTGAAGAGATATATTTCGATTATATTCAATAAATAAGTTGTTTTTGCAATGCGATTGCTTAAATTTGCATGCTAAAAGCGTATTTTCAGTTCAGGATCATCCGTTCTATGTGGTTCCATTTAAAGTCAAGCTCCCGTGCTTGATAAAAATTGTGTAAATAGACCCGCCAACCTACTCCGCCAGCTGGCGGATTCGGCAAGGCAAGCACATTTGCGGGTTGTAAAAAAGGAGCCGAAATGGCTCTTTTTGGTTTACTTTAGAATTATGTTAGAAAGTGCTAAAATGGTTATATAAATGATTAAAAATAAATAACATGAATAAATTAAAAAATATGACTAATAAAAATTGCATTATAATTCATGGCTGTCCAGCAGACAAAGAAAAAGCAATGGACCCGGAAACAAGGACCTATGACAAGCATTGGCTGCCTTGGACAAAAACGGAGTTGGAGAAAAAGGGAATCAAAACCGAGATTCCACTTATGCCATCGCCATGGGCACCGGTTTATGAAGATTTTAAAAGAGAATTTGAAAAACTGGATATTAATAAAAACACTGTTTTAATAGGTACCAGCTGTGGTTGTACTTTTCTTGTCCGTTGGCTGGGTGATTCAAAACAAAAAATTAAAAAGCTCATATTAGTCGCTCCCTGGAAGCTAAATAAGGATTCAAGTGAATTTGATAAAGCATTTTATGAATTTCCGATAGACTTAAGCATAAAAGAGAGGGTGGACGAAATAATTATGTTTACTGCTGACAACGAAGATGAAGACGGCAAAAAAGGGCTCGAAATGTTTCACAATGCCCTTGGTGGTGAAATAATAAGTATAGACGGCTATGGCCACTATATTATGAAGCATATGGGGACCGAAGAATTTCCAGAGTTAATTGAGGTTGTTACCCGGTAATTTTCTACGTAATTTCTACGTAATTTCAGTATATAAATACACCCCTTATAATTTCGAATTTTGGTTTTGACTTCATTCACAATTGCGCGCATGGAAGAACAAGTTTGTATAAGCTTGTTTTTTTGTTACGCAAAACCTTGAAAACGTTAATATTAATAGTTTTTTATTAATATTAACGTTTTATATAAGAGATGAAATTGCCGGGAGATTGCGCAAGAGAGGCGAGTTTGTTCGAGTTGGGACACACATTGCTCCCGCGCTAGAAAAGGTTGAGATAATGATAGATGATCTTTTATTTGAATACTTAAGGAATACAAAAGATTATTTTTTAGAAAAGATATCAAGATTTCATTTAGAATTTGAAACCATACATCCTTTTTGTGATGGCAATGGACGTATTGGCCGTGTATTAATAAATTATCAATTGATGCGGCTTGGATTTCCGTTGATCATAATCCGCGACAAAGAGAAGCAAAGATATTATAGCTCATTTAAAGAGTATAGATTTGGCAATAAGGAAAAAACAACAATCATGGATAAGGCGCTTATCCTGGCTTTGCTTGAATCATTTCATAAAAGAATAGCATATTTAAAAGGCAAGAAAATTATAACCTTATCCGAGTGTTCAAAAAAAAATAAAGAATCATTAAATATACTTTTAAATAAAGCAAAAAGGCAGACGATTCCTGCCTTTAGAGAGAAAGGAGTTTGGAAGATTGGCGTTAACTAAGAAACTGTATAAAAAGTCGTTTTCGTTACGAAATCCTCAAATTTTAGGTAGAATTTTTTATAAATTTTTGAGCTTATGCCTGAGCATAGGTGAAAAAATTTAGGGAAAATTATGCCAAAATTTGAGGATTACGGTAGAAATGGACTTTTTATACAGTTTCTAAGCTTGGCTCTAACACTGTCCACGATTCGTGTAATTAAATAAGTTGCTAATATTGGCAACTTATTTTTATTGAGAATGGGAATCAGAATTTAACTTGATTTTTTCTTTTAATTCCAGTAAAGTAAGCATACAAAAACGACAAACTTTAAGGAGGTTTACGGAGGGTTTGTTTTTTTTATTTTTGAACATTGAAAAAGCAATTTTTGTTTAATAATTGGCAAGAATTTTATAAAAACTCAAGATAAATCTTAATTGGAAAGGAGACAGAAAAGATGGGAAAGAAAGTCAGAAAGGCATATTTTTATGCGAAAAATTTGAAAATTTTAAATGAAAGGAGACAGGAAGATGAAACATCCGAATGAAACGTTATATGACTATTATCGATCATCAGCTTTATCCGGACCTGAAATAAGTAGGCTGCTTAATAAATCAAAGGCAATATTTTCAGGGGTTGAATCAATCAAAACAGAATTTCAGTTTCTCGTAGATTCCACAGGGCCTTTGACGCCAATAGAGCAGGGTGTATTGCAAAACATTCTTTCAATATCATATGAACCAGAAGGATTCGTACAAAAATCATTTTTTAATGACCAAGATTTCGTCGTCCCAACAGGGTCGAAACTCTCAAGGGTTTCACCTTGGTCTACAAGAATAGTTGCTGTTTGTCATTCTTCCGGGCTGAACACAATAACTCGGTTGGAAAGAATTTGTCGTTATAAATTCACATTTAAGAATGGTATAAAGCCTGATCCGGAAACCCAGGATAAAATTAACCGTGTCTTTCATGATTTTATGACTGAGCAAGTCTATCCTGACAGATTAGATTCTTTTGACACTAACGAAGTGCCCAAGAAAACAGTTGTAATTGACGTTTTGGATAAAGGATACGCTGTTCTTGAAAGAACGAACAAAGAGCTTGGCGCAAAGCTTGGAGTAATGCAACTTCGTCATATCTTTAACTTAAGCGTTAAGCATCAAAAAAATCCAACCGATGTTTTTCTTTTTCAGTGCGCGCAAGGAATATCAGAGCATAGTAAACACCCGCATTTTCATGCCTGTCAGCAAATTGACAATGTCTTAAAGCCTTTTACATTGATGGAAATGATTATATCTACTGTTGATGTGAATCCAGGAAACAGCATTTCTCATTTTCACGATAACAGTTCGGTAATCAAGGGTTTTGATACTTTTGCTTTGTGTCCGGCAAATCCGCTTGGGCCTTCGCCGTATGTTGTTAAAAGAATAAGGTATTGTTTTACTTTTAACGGTGAAACTCATAATTACCCGACAACAGTTAATTCAGTGCCTGGCGCGGAAACCGGAACCGGTGGAAGAGTTCGCGATAATCTTGCGACTGGCAGAGGAGGCTTAATTATTGCCGGCACAACAGCATTTTTGGTGGGTTATCTTTTTATTCCAGGCTACGATCTTCCTTGGGAGATAAAATATGGGCCTGACCCAAAAGGCATTGAAACTCCTTTAGACATTTTATGGGGCGCTCATACAGGATCTTACGACTATGGCAATAAGATCGGTGAACCCGTAATATGCGGATCAACTCGTTCGCATGAAATGATGCTGAAAGCTGTGATTAATGGAAAGGAAACAGATTTTTGGTCAGGTTATAAAAAAACCATTATGTTCACTGCCGGTATTGGTCAAATGTATGAAGAGTTGATTAAAGGCAGAGACGCGGAAAAAGGAATGTCTTTATTTCGTTTTGGCGGAAATTCTCGCCCGGTTGGCGTTGGCGGCGCTGGAAGAAGCTCAGATGAACTTAAAGAGAATAAAGAAGATCAAAAATTCGATAAGTCTGGCGTACAGCGCGGTGATGCAATTATGGAAAAACTCGGCATAAATGTTGTTCGTGCTTGTGTTGAACTTGGATTTGCTAATTTGGCTGAAAAGTTTCATGATTCCGGAGCCGGAGGTATTTCCAATTGCGGTCCGGAGGCTCTGCATCCAGCTGGAGGGACAATATATTTGAATAGAATTCCGATGGATGATGAATCAATGAGCCAATTGGTTTATTGGACAAACGAATGCCAAGAAGTTATTGTTGTTTTAATTAAGCCGGAAAACAGAGAAGTGTTTAAGCAAATATGTGAACGCGAAGATTGCCCGGTTCAGGAAATCGGATATGTCACTGGTGATGGAATTTTTACTCTTTACGATGAACGGGATGATTCAACGCCAGTGCAGTTTAATATGGAAGAACTTCTTGGTAAAGGGTTCCCTCAGGATACAAAAGTTCTTAAAAGCGTTGAATTAATTGGAAAGCCCTTTACTCCACCAATAAATTTATCGGTAATGGACGCGCTTGACAGAACATTGCGGCTTATTGACGTTGGTTCAAAACGAACCATGATTAATAAAGTTGACCGCAGTGTTTCCGGACTAATCGCTCAGCAACAAAATGTCGGTCCCTGTCAATTGCCTTTGGCAGATTTTGGAGTAGTTGCTAACAGTATGCTTCAAAAGACTGGTGCCGCAATTTCAATCGGCGAACAGCCAATTATCGGGCTTATTGATCCCGGTGCAATGGTAAGAATGAGTATTGCCGAAATGCTTCTTAATTTGGCAGGCGCTAAATTTACAAGCATTGAAGAAATTAACATTTGCGGAAATTGGATGTGGGCAGTTAAAGTTCCCGGCGAAGGCGTTAGACTTTATAACGGCGTTGAAGGAGCGACTGAATTTGTTAAAAAGATTGGTATGCGGATAAATTCAGGGAAAGATTCGCTCAACATGGCTTGTGAAATAAAAGTTGAGAATATGATCAAAAAGATTACCTCTCCAGGAACTTTTATTGCTTCAGCTTATGTTCCAATGGCTGATATCACCAAAAAGGTTACCCCTGATATCAAGAGGCCTGGATTTTCTCGGCTTATGTATCTTGACATCGCTAAAGGGAAAACTCGTATGGGCGGTTCGGTGTTGGGACGCGTTTTTAATATGCTTGGCACTACTGTGCCTGATATTGATGACGAAAAAATGCTTGTTAACGCAATACTTTTTGTTCAGGAGTTGGTTGAGAAAGAATTGATCATGGCTTATCATGACAGAAGCGACGGCGGTATCATCCAGACTGTATTGGAAATGGCTTTTGCCGGTAACTGTGGGGTTAGTGTTAACTTTAATGCCCGCGATGACAATCACATTACTACCTTAAGAACTTTGTTTAACCAGGAAGCTGGATATGTTTTTGAGTTTATGCCAAAAGATGAGAATGTTATAAGGGAAATTGCGAAAAAGCACGGCATAGATTCATGGCTCTATAATATCGGCAAGACTGGTAAAAAGAAAGAAGTTGTAATTTATGTAAACTCGTATATTGAACATAAAAAAAGTATGTTGACACTTCGCGATATCTGGGAAACAACCGGTTTTAAATTTGAAGGAGCAAAAGCCGATTCTGAAATCGCGGAAACAGAAAGAAAAGCGGTCTATTATCGGCCAGGCATGAAGTTTAAAGTCAATTTTAATGTGCGTAAAACACCTTTGCGAATTAGAGAATTAAAAAAACGCCCAAGAATCGGAATTCTTCGCAACCGGGGCAGCAACACAGACAGGGAAATGGCAAACGCGTTTTATATGGCCGGATTTGAGCCATGGGATATTAATATGAATGACCTTAAAAATGGTAAAATATCCCTTGAAGTTCTTCGCGCGGTTGCTTTTGTCGGCGGCTTTAGTGATGGTGATATTCCCGGAGCCGGTGTTGGTTGGGCAAGCGCGATTATTAATCATCCGAGATCAAGGGATGAATTACACGCCTTTGTCAGTAGACCTGATACCATTGGATACTATGAATGCAATGGCGCTCAGGTCGCGCCGCAAATTGGAGTTGTTCCTTGGCCGGATATTCTCTGGTCTAAACAACCTCGTTTTATCTGGGGAGATTCACATAAATTTGAGTCAAGATTTTCCGCAGTCAACATAGTTGAAAGTCCTTGCATTTTCACCAAGGGCATGGAGGGCAGTACGCTTGGTATTTGGGTTGCAAACGGAGAAGGTAAGCTATACTTTCCTGATAAAGAAATTCATAAGCAAGTATTAAAACTTCAACTTTCTCCAATTCACTATGCAGATGATAATATGCAGACAACGATGCAATATCCTTTTAATCCAAGTTGCGGGATATGCTCGCTTTGTTCAAGTGATGGCCGTCATCTTGCTCTTATGCCGCATGTTGTTCGTTCCTGTATGATATGGCAATGGGCCTACACACCCTGGGGTTGGCGCAAATTTAAAACTTCCCCATGGATGAAGTTTTTGCAGAATGCTCGCGAACATCTTGTTAACACACAGGATTTTTCCGAAAAACCTTCTGCAAAACTTTTAAAAAGTGTAGCATGATCAAAAACCTTTAAACTATAAGTTTAAACCGGTCCCTGTTTACTAAGTAGGCAGGGACCACATTTTATTAAAGGAGGTAATTATGACGGATGTTTATTACGACAAGACTATCCAGCCGGGAGATTTTATTTCAAAATTCGCTCATAAGATCAATCAGGCAACCTACCAAAATAGCCCTGCCGTTGAAGTGTTTTCTGATCCTTCGGGTAATTTCCGGGGAGATGTCGGTTATGTATTTGAGAAACATATTCTTGAATTGATGATGGAACGACGAAAAACTCCCAACGGACCCAGGCCTATTATGTGGGAATCACAGGAAACTGATGGCGGCGGACACAAGCCTGAGTATAGCGCATTTTTAGGATTGCCGGAATTTTTCGGAAATTTACCACAAGACATCATTGTAATGAATGACCATGATATTTTAAGAAGAGGTGGTTTACCGCTTATCTTCACAAATTTCATGGATATAAAGCAAATTACATCTGAAAATGTTCATCTTGCCCAAGCGATGCTTGAAGGTTTTGGCCGGATTATGAAAGAAAACAATTACGTCAGCCTGACCGGTGAATCAGCAATTATGCGTTACGGTGTAACAGCTTTTTGCGAGACGAATAATCCCAGGCAACTGATTCTGAATTGGGCCGCTAACTGCACAGGCGTATATCACCTTGATAAGTATATTTCAGGGACTGAAGTCAAATCCAAAATGTGGATCGTTGGCTTTTGGGAGCCGGGAATGCGCTGTAATGGTTCAACGTGGTTTATTAATTTACTGTTAATGATATATGGCAGCATTGAAAAGCTGTTAGCCAGCAATAAAGCCATGGAGTTCATTAAAAAATTGGCCGTGAAATCGGAAAGTTATGTTAAAACGATTTTGCGTTTACACGGCTGGAATTATGACGGTACAATTAGGGATTGTATGGTAAAAATCATGGCGTTATATCATATTACAGGAGGCGGAATTTGGGGTAAAATAAATCTACCGCCTGGTGTTGGCGCCTATTTTTATAACATGCCAAATCCAGCCGATGTTTTGCTGGAGGCGCAAGAAATGGCTTGGGGAACCGAATTACATATGTCTGACTGGAAGGCACACCGCTCTTTACATGGAGGAATCGGCATGGCCGCTGTACTTGAATCTCAAGAGGCCGCTGAAATCGTTATTGCTGAAGCAAAGAAAGATGGTGTTCAAGCTCAGATTATCGGTGAAACAACTATTGATGATGAAAGTGTTATAAAAGTAGAATCAAAATTTAAGGAGGGAAAAATTTTGTTTTCAAATAAACCGGAATAAAAAAATTCCGGACAATTAAAAGGGGCGATGTAGATTTTTACATCATTGCCTCTTTTTTCTTTGCCAAATATTAAAAAAGGATTTGAATTTTTTAAAAAAAATAGGAGAACCGGGTTCAGTTCTCCGTAATTATACTTTTAATGCTCAAGAGCTTTATTTAACTTTTAACCAAATTCCAAGTTTGGCAAGAACCTCCCTGAGCTCAAGCAAAGATTTTTTACCAAAGTTTTTCATCATAAGCAGTCGGTCTTCAGTTCTTTGGCAAATGTCATAAACCGTTTTAATATCGTAACTTTTAAAATAATTCTCTATTCTGATGCTTAACCCTAAATTATTAACCGGGGTATTCATAACATCCATTGTCTCTTTTATTGTCATCCGAACTTTTGCTAGTTCTTCCTCTACGTTTTCAAGGTGGCCTAATTTTATTTTTGCCTCTATGGTTTCAAAGCAATCCAACACTATTTTAAATAATTCTTTTGTTTCCATCATCTCCCTCCTGTTTGCTTTGTAAAAGTTTTTTAATAAAAAAAGTTGTTAAAAACAATACTTTGCTTATAATTTTTTATTTTGGGCATTATCATTGATTTTTTGAATGAGCGTCTTGTATGACAATATTGGCATAATTAAAATTAAAAATCAAGTAATAAGTGATTTTGTTGACAAAAGCATTAAAAAGCATATAATATAGTTATTAATCGTTAAGGAATTTCAATACTGGTTGATTTTTTTAATTTTTATTATTAGTATATTCATATAACTCCCGAAGCCCTGTAGCTCGGGCGTTTTTTATTAGTTAAAAATATGTTAATAACAAATAATTTATCAATAAAATTTAATAGTAAAGAATTACTTAAGGATATAAATATTTCCTTAGATAGTTCTTCGCGCAAAAAAGTCGCGCTTGTCGGAAAGAATGGATGCGGTAAATCCACCTTGCTTAAAGTTTTAAACCGTGAAATAGACCCAAGCAGTGGAAATTTAGATATGGCGAATGAGAATATTGCTTATCTTCCCCAGGATATAGATTTTCCGGGTTATGATTTAGTTGGCGAGTTTTTAGAAAGTAAGCTGGATGAGTTGTGGATGGATTATAAGGTTGATATGGCCATGGGCGATGTTGGCTTGGATGAAGAGTATTTATTAAAAAATATAAAAAATTTAAGCGGAGGCGAAAAAGTAAAAGTCGCCTTGGCCGGTTTGCTAATGGACGAGCCGACGATCTTGCTTTTAGACGAGCCGACAAATAATTTGGATTCCAAAGGCGTGGAATGGTTAGAAAAATTTATTTTTAATTTTAATGGTTCAATAATCGTAGTCTCTCATGACAGATATTTGATCAATAAGATAATTAATGAAGTTTGGGAAATTGATCCGAATACTTTAAGTATAATAGTTTATGGCGGTAACTATGATAAATTTTTAGAAGAGAAGAATAGAATATATGAGAAAAGGATATTGGAATATAATCATGAAGAAAGAGAGATAAAAAAAATAGAAAAATGGCTTAAAGCACGTGAATTTCATCCGAAATATAGGTTTAGCAGCATAGTGGCAAGCCAAAAAGGGAAACTGGCAAAATTAAAAGCAAAAAAGACGGATAAGCCGATTGGCAGCACAAAGATAAAAATTAATAATCTGGGAAAAGAGAAGCGGGGATTAGTTTTGAGCGTTAAAATTAAATCAAAAAATTTTAGCGAAAAAGAGGTTATAAAAGATCTGGCTTTTAAGATCCATAAAGGCGAACGTGTTTTACTTAAGGGCGCTAACGGAAGCGGTAAAACTACTTTACTTAAGATAATTTTTGGGGAAGACACAGACTTTGATGGCGAGGTAGTATTTGGTGAAGATGTAAAAATCGGGTATTTAAAACAGTTTAGCTCTTTAAACGCAAAGAAAAGCATATTGGATGAATTTGAAGATAAAACCGGAATTATTGAACCGAAGTCCAGAAGTATATTAGCTAGCTATTCATTTGATTCCGAAAGCGTAATACGCAAAGTTTCCATTTTAAGCTATGGCCAGCTTAAGAAATTTGAATTAGCGATAATTCTGGCGCGTGAACCCAACTTGTTAATTTTAGACGAGCCCACTAATCATCTTGATATTTACACCAGAGAAGAGTTTGAAGGTTTTATTATTTCCCAAAAAGTTCCAATGATAATTGTTTCCCATGACAGGTATTTTATAGAAAAGATCAGGGCGGATAAGGAGGTTAAATTGGATTAAGCGTGTTTTTTGCGTGTAAACTTTGTCAAACCCTGATTTAACTGAAC
>JAGLPO010000066.1 GCA_023137275.1 Candidatus Parcubacteria bacterium
GGTTTAAATTTTTTACATCGTACACACTTGAATAAATTTTTATCATCCATTTTGTTTTTTATTTAAGATTTATCGCCAAAAAATACCTGCGCCGGATTTGCAACATTTCCGTGTTTAAAATTATCTATTCTTGTGTTGATATTTTCCAGTATTTCTTTTGATCTTCCCGATATTTCCTTGTTATAAAAATTTCTTAAAAAACCATTTCGCATAGCTTTTAAATTTTTTAATTGTCTTTTCGCGCTATATGGCAGTCTTTCCGGCAATTTTTTATCATCATAATTATTATAATGCGGTCGTTCTTTCGGGTGGCTGTTATAATATTCCGCTATTGGCATTATTTCTTTAATTGTATTTACTCTAACCATTCTATCATTGTTATAAAATTTATCATTATCGCTTAATTTTCTTAATGCGATTTCTTGTTTAGCGGTTATATAATATTTACTACCGGCATAAGTTAAAATAACATGCGTGTTTAAATTTTTAGAGATTTGATAAGTCATAAGTTTTGCCTTGATTAATATTATTTATATTATTTAAGTCCTCGTCAATAAATTTCCCGACTGTTTCAAGTTTCCACGGATAATTAGCTGTATCAATTAAATATTTCATCGTGTCGGCTATTCTCTTAAAATCATATCCTTTTAAATTGCTTGCCGACCTTACATTTCTTTTAATAAAAGAGCTTTGCTGTTCTTTATTTTGAAAATTTATTTTTTTAGCTTTTGCATATAACCCTACAATTTGAATATGCTTTTTTTTGTCTTTTAATAAATCCGGTACTATTTCCGCCTCGCAAGCGCCAGCTTGCAATATCTTTATTGTTTTATTATTCTTTATTATTTTATTATCTTTATTACTTATGTTGCCCCTTTTGGCTCTTTGCCCTTTTGGCTCTTTGCCGAAAGGGGCAACAGGCTTTTGCTCTTTTTGGTTGATAATACTATGTTTTATGTGATATTCCATTCTCCCATTTGATAATTTTTTTCTTTCTAAATATCCTAAATCTTCCAATTCTTTTAATGCTGAAAAAATTATTTTTCTACCGCCTTTACTGTCTTTTTGTATCCTGTCGCCGTGAAAGTCCCAATCATCTGGCTTACTAAACAAATAAGCAAATAAACCCTTTGCCTTTAAACTTAAATTTTTATCATTTAATACTGAATTTTTAATTTGCGTAAATCCAGTATCTTGTTTTTTAAGTTTTTGTTTCATATTTTTATAAAACAACAGCACCCCATTTAAGTAGGGTAATCTTGCGAGAAATCCCTACTAAAAACAGAGTGCTGTTGTCGCAAGATTAATAATTAATTGTTATCAATATTATACCACTCATCATTTTCAAAGTCAACTTCGTTTAGCAATAGTTTTACATTTCTCAATAAATTCCTTTTCTGTATATTTATTTTTCATAACATTACACCAGCCACAGCAACTCTGTATATTTTCTACCGTATATCCTTTTTGATTATCAACCCTATCAATACCAATTTGATCAATTTCACATCCGCAATAAAAACATGGTTTTTTCCAAAGTTTAACAAAATCATCTAATGTTATTTTAAATTCAATTCCTCGTTTTTTTGCTCCCATTTTATAACGAGCGAATTTACCCTTTGGTGTATTATAAAATTTTGTATACCAATATTTAACTATTTCAGGATTGTCTTTTTTATATTTATAATATTTTTTCATTGATCGTTTTCTTTGCTCATTAATATTTTTTTTGTAATATTGCTTTTGTTGAATTCTGATTTTTTTTCTGTTTTTTTCTTTCCAATCAGATTGGGATTTTGGATTATCTTTTCTCCATTTTTTAAGTTTATTTTTTTTACAATAAGTACATACCCAATATTTTTTATTAGGCTTAGTAATAAACATTTTGCGCTTTCTTCCGCACTCACAAATTAATTTCACTTTTCTTCCCATAATTAAACTATAACACACCTCATTGGGTATTACAAGACCAAATTAATCAATAAACGCCTCATCAGGATATGGTAATCTTATGCCAAATTCTGCCATTTTCCTTGATATTTTTTCTATATACTCGGTAAATTCCGTAGAATTTAGACTTGTTGTTGACCTAATTATTGGAAACTTTTTACTGCTATCTTTTAAAAACATATGCTGAAAAGTAGTGTGCAAATTTTCCGGATCCTCCCCAACATCATTTCCTATGCAAGTTAAACAAAGCCAATAATAATTATTTTGGCGGAGCGAGCGAGTGGGTTTATATTTAGAAACAGCAATTTTAATTCTTGTCGGCTTATTTTTCCATTGCATTTTAGTCAAATACTGTTTAAACCGCTCTAATTTATCAATTTTTAGTTCGCCGTTTTCAATGGTTCCCAAAAAAAACGGCGCAACCTTTTTACTTACTGCCATTTATTTTAAATATTATTATCTGCTTTTTTTTGCCTATTAATTAATTTCTTGTGAGTTGCGCAAACACAATATAACTGACCTTTGTATATTTCCGTAGTCGTTGCTTTTTCCATACACATATCCCATTCACATATTTGATTTTTTTTACTTATCGCCATAATTACATCTTAATTTTGCGTCTAATTTTTTAATTAATTGCTCTGTCGTTGACACTTGTTTATGACTTATGCCAACATAAAAATCGCAGTCGCTTTCTTCCTCCTTAAATAAAAGCGGTTTGTGATTTGAAAACCTAATCTTAAAAACTACATCATCCCTGATTATAAAAACATATTTTGACACTTTCGCAACATATAATTTAACATCCCAGCCGGCCTCTAACATTGTTTTTATAAAAATCAAGTATTTTGGGGTACTATATTGTTTTGGGTATTGTCTAATTCTAGTTTTAACGGATTGAAGTTTTTGCTTTTTCGCTATATGTATGTTTTTTTTGAATTTTCCAGCCATATTATAATTTACTTAATTCTTGCTCATTACGCGCGATTTCATCGCATTGGCGCTCTCTGCTCATAGTTTTACGCCTAAACTTCGTAGCGTCCGGACACGAGGCAAAATGCGACTGATAAACGCCCTCCTCTACCTCCTCAATAGGTATAAATTTATTATTATCAGTAAGGCCAAAACGGATCTCCGCATTACAACTCCGGCACTTGACAGGCCTTTTGCTAAAATCAACATAAACGCCTGTACCGCCTAATAGGATAATTTCTTTTGTATTCATAATCGTATAATTATTTTTAATAAGAATTAATTGTTTCCTCTTCAAAAATCCTAACGCCTTTAATTTCTCTTTCGCCGGATCGTACGGCCTGCCTGATCGCCACCTCATCAACTTTTAAATATTTGCGTGTTATTTTCTTTTCGTCCTCAATTTCAAATTTCCAAACCTTGCGCGCACTAATCTTGCCGGTATCGCTTTTTACGGTGGTTTCCTGTTTTATATTTTCCTGCGGTACAAAGGCCTCCTCATCGCGTTTAAGCTCTTTGTCAACCTCTTTTTGCTGTTTTTTGTTTAAATTTTGCGCCTCTAACGCTTTGCGCTTGCGCTCCTGCTCTTTTTCAAAAGCCTTGCGTTGTTTCTCCTCGTCTTTTTCACGCTGTTTTTTAATTCTGTCGGCCTCTGCTCTCCGGTATGCTATCATTTTGCCTTTTATATTTTTTTCAATTTCCAGCAACGGAACCGTGGATATTTTAAATTCCTCATCAATAACCCTTTTCTGATCCAGTAATGGCTTGGTAAATTTAATGCGTAATTCCTCAATTCGTTTTTTTCGGCTGACTACCTTTGATAAAAACTCGGTAGCTCCGGTCATATCATCAGCCTTGCGAATTATCACGGTTTTTGAAAAAGCGACTATGTCCTTAATATCTTTATTAATCGCCATTATTTTTGAAGTTTGCTCGCTTGTTTGCAGTGTCATAATTTTAAAATTTTCCAACAACATAACCTAGTCCAAAAAAAAAGATATTATTGCAGGAATTAAAAATATTAATAATTTAATTTTTTGTTTTGATGTCATAAATTGCATAGCTTTTAATCTTGCCTCCGAATCGTGGTATGTCAGCCGTCTAGTCCTAGAAACTAGATACAGCCAATAACCACAAATCCGAAAGCAAAAAATTTTAGCTCATTTCTTTGCTTGCGATTTTTTTCCAATTATAAATCATCAAGCAAGCTAAATAATTTTCAAAATCCCCTTGCAACATATCCGGCTCACTATCAAGAAAAATTGCCTCAAAAATAACATACGGAGGTATAACTTTTAAATATTTTTTCTTGCTCATCCGCGCCATATATTCCTGCTCATTTTCCTTGCTAATACGCAACGCCCACCGTCCGGCATAACTTTCTGCGCTCTCCTCAACCAATGCTTTTAAATATGCCCCTGTTTGCAATCTTACTTCGGGATATAAAGCATTGCCGGTTTTAATATCAATTAGATATTTTTTATTTTTTATCATAGCCCCAATATCTGCCGTGCCAACATAGCCATACTTTTTTGAATAAACAATTTTTTCAGACCATAAAAATTTGACATTGTATTCATTAACCCAGTCAAGAAAATTAGTACATCCGCGGACTGCCTGTTCATCCTCCGGCATAGCAGGTTTTTTACCGTTGATATAATCACTACACCATTGATGAATGATATTACCAATGTTTGCCGACTGCTCCTTGATCCTTTCCGCCTCCGCTTTTGCGTCCTCTAAAATTTGATCTGATGAAATTGTGCCGTCGCGCAACAATTCTATATGCTCGCGTAAAAAATCCACGGTAATGTCAACCGCCCACGGTATAAGCGCCGGCTTGTCTAACACGCCAATATGAGTGGTGCAACCAGCTAGCCTCTTTTTTTTAGGGCTACCGTCTTTTTTTAAATTGTTTTCATCCAGCAACCAATAGCTATGGTTTGCCTCTTGAAAATGTATCTCTATTTTTCCGTTGTAAAGTTTAATTATTTTTGGCATAATTTTTATTTAAGTTTAATTATTTAATGTTTCTTTTGCTATTAACAAAAATTTTCATTCTGCCGTCTTTTGTCATGTGGCAACCACGGCATAACCACTCCCAGTCGCTTAAATCCCTTTTATACTTACCTGATTTATTTGCTAAATCATAAGGCGGAATTTTTTTACAACATTCACATACTTTTGGCTTTGGTAAATACCTATTAATCCAAGCGTGCAAAGCATTATATCCTACATCATCCCCTTTCCACATAGGATTTTTTTTGCCTAATTTAGACTTTGATTTCGCGCAACTACCACAACTTTTTGTATGGCCACTACTTAAATGTCCTGTTGTCGTGGTTATTATTTTTCCACAGTCGCAACGACAATCCCAATATCTTTGACGATTTTTAGAATATGCAAAAGATATTACTGTTAAAAATGAATATTTTTTGTTAATTAGACTTTCTCTTTTGTAAACTCCTTTTGACATAAATTTTTTGCTAAACATAAGAGCCGATAATCGTTTGTAGCTACGCCGACTAAGATGTTGCTACGCCGATTAACGGCTCTTATGTCTTAGTCGGCTATTAAATTATATATTTATTTTAGCATAAATTTATTTTTTGTCAAATTTATTTTTAAAGTACTTTTTCTCGTATAACCTCCTTTTTTTTCAATTCTTGACAACCACGGCAGAGAGGTTTCCCGAATAATTTTTTGGAATAATCACGAGAGGCTTTGTTAATAATATTGCCACACTCATGGCACTCAAATTCTTCCTCTGCTTGTACCGTAACCTCTTGCTGTGCCGGCTGGCCGTTGTTGCCCCCTCCCATTTCCTCGGCTGACACGCTGGTATCTATAAGAGGAACGCTAGGACTGCCTTTAACCTGCTTTAATTTAGAAATGTTGGCTATCATCTCGTTGTGAATACGAATACCGATAAACTCCTCAATGGCTCTATTATGCGCCCTAGTCTGCGCTAGATGATTTTGGTAGCCAGCCAATGTACCCATTTTTAAACTAGCCGGCGAGGCCTCGCCGATCGCCCAGTCGCATAATGGTTTTTTATTTCCATTAACAATGCGAGCCTTACAAATAGCTTTTTCTTTATCATCCTTGGCTATTTGCACCCAGTCATATTCTACGCTCCATTTTCCTTTGCCGTATTGCACGAGCTTATCTTTTCGCCCGAGCTTGTTTAAATACGGCTGTCCGCCTAATACAACAATGCCGAGCGGAGTTACATTTAAAACATGCGCCGTTACCATAATTGTATCGCGGTTTTTTAAAACTTCTTTGTTCGTTGATTTTTCAAGCAACTTAACACCGCCTATCCATTCGTCCGACCTTTTGGCTGGCTTGGATATAGCGGTTTTTTTCTTGACCAGTTGTTTACGGCCAATAGTTTTTTTGGCGCGTTTCGGCGCCATTTTTTTAGTCATAATTTTTGCCAATTAATTATTTAGATTTTTTTTCAATTAAAATGAGATTTCTTTGTTTCCACTTACTCCTTTTTATTTTTTTGTCCTTAACCATAATACTAATTAGCTGGCAAATACGCTGGCTTGATAATCCTAAGCCTTTGCCAATTTCTGCTAATGTTGGTGAAAAGTTATATTTTTTATAATAACTTCGGATAAATTTTATAATTTCCTCCTGTCTAATTTTATTAAATTTTTTTTTGCTCATAAAAGTTATTAACAGATTAACTATACTTCTACTATCATCTTAACATATTGTAAATTTCTGTCAAGTAAATAAAAAACCCACCAAATAAATAGCAGGTTTTTTATTTATTCATACCCCATGCTTTATATTAAACCGGCAATCCGGATCAATAACTGTTTACAAAATATTTAATGCTTACTGCCTTTTCTTTCAAGAAGCACAACGCCATAGCATGCTAGCATAAATAAAATGAAATAAATTAAATTTTCCATATTTTTTATCTTCTTCGCCTTTTTCTAGGCGTTCTTTTTTTTCTAGTCCTTATAACAGGAGTTTTTGTTTTTTCTTTTTTTGGCGCGCCGATAACATATTCACTCCATCCTAAAATTTGTTTTATTCCGGTTTCGTAATTTTCATTATATAGGCTTTCTAAAATATCATAACTATATTCAACCGGTAAACCGGACACGCCGGTGCTTGCGCTTGCAAAAGCGTCTAACGCCGTTTGTATATCTTTAACATCTACATCGTCCTCTGTCAAGTTGCTTATTATTTTATTAATATCATCGCCTATGTCGGCAATAATTATCTCTATATCCCAAACATTCATTTTCATAACTTGTCTAATCGTTCCGTCTATCACATCCCCAGCAATAAATAAACCGTTTAAACTTCCTAAAATTCCAGCTCTTAAATAATCTTTTTTATCGTCTTTATCCCAGCCTCCCATATTCGCAACCCATTGAAAAAATACCGGCAATAAAATATGATATATCCATAAAGTTTTTGCAACTTTTTTTAAATTTTCTTTTCCAAAACCGTCTTTTCTGAACATTGATTTAATTGCATTAACTTCTTTTTGAAAATAAGCCCTTTGGGATGATTTGAAAATTGTAAATAATTTTTCTATGCTTCCGCCTAATTGTATTTCGCTTAACCTTGAAATGTCCGCCGACTGTTGAGTGTCCGAGCCAAACTCTTCATATTCAGTTATTACATCTTTCAATTTAACGCCGGATTTTAATCTTTGTTTTCTCATCGCCCACGAACCCAAAACAATAGCCCCCTTATCACCAAGTTTAACATTTAAAAGCATAGCGTTCGCTAAATTTTGTTTTTTGTTATATCTGCTAAATACGCCCTCCCTTAAAGCGTCTTGTATATCTCGCTCCATTCCAGCGCCTCTTGTTTTTATAAACGCGCTTTCATTTTTAAGAATATTATAATTTTTAATAGGTCTTTTTAAAAAATCTAAAATTCCAATAGTTAAGTCTTTGGCGCTTAATTTTTCTGCATAAGCAAGCGTGGAAACTAATTGCTTAACCGTTAATGCCGGCTTAACCGCTAAATTTCCTATTACATAATTTTTTCTAACATAATCAACCCAGCCTATCCGTGAGGCCATTTTATTGCCGTGCGTTGCTATATGCTGTATTTTATTATCAATAGAGCTTAAAAGGCTTGCCGGAAATTCTTGTTTATACGCTTCCCTAACCTCATTATTAGTAAAAACACTGTCTAATTCTCTTATTTTTTCAGCCCAAGCAGTATAATAATTTACATTCGCGATATGTCTATCCAACACTTCCATACTGCCCTGCTTAGCAATCGGGCTTAAATTTTTAATACGAGATATTAAAGATTTATTCGTTACTGCTTTTCTGTAAAATGCTTCGTCAAGCAATTCAGAATGTCCGGGCTTTGTGTCATGTCCTATTCTTTTAATCGGAGAATAAAATTTATTAAATGGCAAATTAACGCCTGTCATATTTGAATACACCGCGTTTATTTGATTATATATTTTTCCGTAATAGTCTAATTGCCATTCAGCAAATTTTTTATCTTGCTCTGTGATTTTATTTTTAATAGCCTCTAAGGTTTTATCTGTATATCTGTTTCCCCTTAAAAAACTTTCAATTAATGTCGGATCTTGAATTTCCATATAACGCTTAATTAATTCATCTCTTGTCATTTCATATTTATCAACTTTAATTTTATCAGTAGCGATTTTATTCACTATTTTTAAAATGCTATTCGGTTTGTTTTTTATTTTGTAAATATCTGAAACTGCTTCATTAAATTTTTCAATATATTTGTTTTGTAATTCTTTGTATTTACTTTCATTTTTAACCAAAGAAAAGAAATCAGCTAACGGTTTGACTTTTACGGAGGCATTAAAATCGCTCGCAGTCATTAATCCGCGCCAGTCTAAAATAGTTTTTTTACCGATTGCTTTCAAATATTGTTTTACTTTTTCAATTTTAGTTTTGTCTGCTGGTTCACCTCGCAATCTTCCTTGCTCAATTCCTTTACCGCCTGTTACTCTTTCAATAACCAAACTGCTTTTCATTTGAATATCGCTTTGAATATTAAAACTTTTTAAAGCAGAGGCAACCTCGCCCTTTTCTTTAAGTTGATTAATAATATTCAATAATTCTTGTTTTTCTTTTGCTGTTCCTGTATATAAAGATAAAAGTTTATTTTCTAGGGCAATTTCAACCGGCATTTTTTCTGCGTATTCTCTTAAATTATTCTCTATTTTTAAGTTTGCATTTTTTTGATTTAAGTCTGTTAATTTTTTGATTGAATTTAAAACATTTTGTATTTCAGGTGTATATTTTCCCTTTGGTATTTTTCCTTTTGCAACGGTTTCTTTAATCGCTTTTTGTATTTTTTTTATAATAATTCTTTGTCCTGCTTCCTCTGATAATTTTTCAATATATATTTTAGCCTTGTCTAAATCTTTAAAAGTTTTTGCGTTTTTTACTGTCGCCAATAATTTGCCTTTTTCTTTTAAGTCTAAATATTGTTTTGCATAATTTACAATTTCTTGCTTAATAGCTTGAACAGTATCGTTCTGCATTTTAATTTTATCTAAAATATTTTGTCTTTTTTCTTTGGCGGTCAATTTGATTTTTTCAATTCTTTCTTTACCTTTTATTTTTTCTTTAACAACAGGAGCTTTTTTTGTGATTTTTTCTGTTATTTCTTTTTGCACTTTTTCTAAATATGAAGTTTCTTGTATTTTTTTAGCCACAACATTGTAAAGCCTTATCTCATCAGCTTTTTTGGGTTCTGTTTTTCCGTAAATATGTTTTATAACCGGCTTAACTATTTTGGCTTGGCGCAAATTAGACGGTATCCATTTGGGAAATGTTGACCTTTCGCCAGTCCACTTTTTTATAAATCCGTTATCATCTCTAACGGCCTCGCGCTTTCCAGCCTTAACCTTTTCAAGTCCTGCTAATATTTCAGCTTGCGACTGACCGATTTTACCTTTTTTAATTAATATTATTTTTTCTTTAATAACCGGTTTTTCTTCTTTCTCTTTTATTGGTTTTTCTTTTTTGTGAATTTCCGCGTAATACTCTTTTAAAAATCCTGCTTCCGTATCTGCCAATTTATCGGTTAATTTGTTTAATTGCCTCTCTAAGGTCTTTTTTTCACCTATCTTTGCCATATCAACCTTTTTTGTTAATTCCACCGCCTTAGAGGCCATTTTGCCGTATTTTTCACTATATTTACTTTGCCATACACTATCTATTACATCATCTTTTAGCGCAATTTCGCGTTTACTCAAAATTGACTGCGGTATTGATGTTCTTTTTGCTACGCCCAATGCTTGGTTTAATAAATCATTGTTAGTAATTCCATAAGTAGTGCCCACTTTTGGATCAGCATTGGGAACTATAAAGCCGTCATATTCCCCTTGTTTCCGTATCGCGCTTGCTAATTTATCTACTTTCATTTTTTCTGTAAAATCTAACTGTTCTTGCGTAGTATTAAATACTCTGAATTTAAACGGTTTCATATC
>JAGLPO010000067.1 GCA_023137275.1 Candidatus Parcubacteria bacterium
CCAAATGCGCTGTTTTTTCCAAATACAAAACCCTCGCTTACGATTTTATCTATTTGCACATTGGTGCCGTGATATATTTTGCCGGTTTGTTCAGGCTCTTTTAGTTTAATCGGCTTTCTTGGTTTTGCCGGCATTGCCGGTTTTCCAACTCTTCCTTTTTCTAATAATGGAACTTTTGGCTTTTTTGCAAATGGGTTAATAATAAAGCCCTCCTCGCTCGTTTTGACATTTTTATATTGCTCTACCAACGCCTCTGCTAATGTTTTGGGCTTGCCAGTTTTTACGTTTATTTTTCCGGTTTCTTTTATGACCTTAAAAAAATCAACTCCCTCCGCAGTAAGTTTTTTATACGCGCCTAATTTGGCAGGATCAACTTTACCGGCAAATTCCTCGCCTCTTGTAATTTGTATCAAATCTTTTCTTGTGAGAGTAACGATTTTGGGTTTTTCTACCGGCATTTTGCCAATTATTTTGCCACCTGTCTTGACTGTTTGCATAACTCCCGAAGTTATCAAAACATCCCCCGAGGCTCTGCTAGTTGTTAAAACTGACGACCAAAAAGGAGATAATCCCATTTTTCTACCCTCATAATAAGTTTTTTGAAATAATGGAGCTGACTGTTTTGTATATGGAATTTTTACCTCTGTCGGCGCTTCTTTTCCTGTGGCTAATGCTTTAATATTTGTCGGCGCAGTTGCTAAAAATCCGTAAGCGCTTTTTCCAAATTCCTTGGCGATACTTAAAGCGCTCGCAGGAACTGAACCGGCAAATAATGCAAGCTCCTCTTTTTTTGATAATTGCACAAAAGGCTCATCCGCCTCAAATTTTTCCCAGCCTATTGCTCCTAATAAAGTTTCCTTAATAGCTTGTGGCAAAAAATCCAAAGTAGTTTGTTTTTCTTTTTTTCTTTGCGGAATTATAACCGGCTTATCTGCAAAAGTCGCCTGTCCGCTCTTTAACATTTCATCTTGCATTCTTTTTTGTTCTAATCCGCCAACAACTTTTTTCATATACTTATCAAGCGTTGCTTTCGCGTCCGGCGTTATCTGTTTTTCAGTTTTTTCAGTTTTTTGTCCCAACAAAGGCACGCGAGAAGAACCGGTGTTTATATTGCCGGTTATTGTTGTTTTCGGTTGTAATAGTGGAACTCTACTCATAACATTTTATCTATTTCTTTATCTGATAAACCTCTTGCTTTTAATGTTTTATATTGATTTATAGTA
Source organism: Candidatus Parcubacteria bacterium (assembly GCA_023137275.1). GTDB lineage: Bacteria > Patescibacteriota > Patescibacteriia > Patescibacteriales > UBA12075 > JAGLNE01. The sequence goes on from JAGLPO010000067.1 coordinate 1,224, forward strand.
GTCTGTATTTCTTTCTCCACCCATTCATCTATTGCTTTTTGCCTGTCTTCCTTTTGCGCTTTTTCTTTTTTAGTTTTACTTTGCCAACCTAATTTATCATATTTTGATAACGGAAAATCTTCTATTGGAAACATTTTTTCCGCATCTTCTTTCAAGCCAAAAGTAAATTCATATCTTATATATTCTTCATTAATAAAATCAACAGTTTCTTTTTCTTCTTTCTCTCCTGTGAATGTTCTTTTTAAAACACTTTCCTCCTCGGGTGAAAAACCGGAAGCCTCTATAATTTCGTCTAAGGAATATCCATTAGCAAGGTTAACCTCTACCGCTCCCATTTCTTCGCTTGTTATGCCTGCCCCAATTAATGCGGTTTTTTGAGAAGTGCTAAATTTAAAAGATTTTATGGCACCCGGCGTTGTCGTTCCTGTATCCTTACTTTCTAACGGCGGTACTATTTGCTCAAAACTTTGCTGTTCTTCGTTCCATGCGTAATAACCGGTATATTTATCGCCGAAATCTATCTCCGGTTTTCCACCGGTAAGCGCCTTTAAATAGTCTGGCAATTCCTCGTAAGCCTTTTTTACATCTTCGGTTATTTTCCTACCAGCTTTTTGCTCTGCCACTTTTAATAAATAATTTAATTTAGCCGTGTTAATAGTTTGGTCTGTGGTAAAATCATCACTTTCACGCTGTATTTGCGCGTTAATTTCTGTAATCATTTGTTTACGCAACTCCTCTATGTGGTCAACATCGCCCTGCCAATTATCAATATCGGAATATGCAAGTTCTTGCAAGCGCTTAGTTCGTCCTACGCGCGAGGCCTCGGTTAGCCAAGGGTTATCTCCTATGTCGCCTATTTTCTCATTTAATTCATCCCTACGATTATTTATTTTTTCCGTTATCTCGTCTATCCTATTTTGTAAATCTCCTAATTTGTTTTCATTATAAATTTCGTTATATCTGTCGGCTGTAGCCCTAGTCGGTCTAGCAAAAACGCTGTTTACTAAATCGGGTATGCCTAAATCTGCGTAAATTTTATCCAAATCCTCCTGCTCCAATGTGCTGGTTTTTTCTATAATACCGCCTACTTGATCCGGTGATAATCCGGCCTCGCCCATTTTTGACATAAGGGAGGCCTCCGCTGGCGGTGCGCCTGTCGGCATTTCTGTGGCTCCTCCCTCAATAGGAGGCGGTGCCTGTTTATCTTTGTCCCTTTGGCCGTATTCTTTATTAGCAATTAAAAGCGGTCGCAGTTGCGCGTCGCTTTTGTCGCCCCAATATTGTAATTCATCTTCTCTTGCGTCCCTGCCATAATACATTTTAAATAAATGATTAACTCCTTGCGCTCCCAATGGTACGGTTGCTAAATTACTGGTATCTACCGGCGCAGGTGCCGGAGCCGGAGCTGGCGCAGGCGCAGGAGCCGGAGCTGGCGCAGGTGCCGGAGCTGGCGCAGGCGCAGGAGCCGGAGCTGGCGCAGGTGCCGGAGCCGGAGCTGGCGCAGGTGCCGGAGCAGTTACTAATGTAAACCCTTGCTCCGTCCAGTCCTCCGGTGTCTTTGCGCCAACAACTGCCTCGTCTAATATTAAATTGCCTTTTTTATATTTTGCCATGTATTTATTTTAATTATTAATTAAGTTCTAGTAAATTGCCCTATGTTATCCTTTCCGCCGTTTCCAAAAAAATCATCTACATCCCATTGAGATCGTGTCGGTTTTTCGGTTTGTTTATATTGTGCGTAAGTATCCCATATCCTAGCTAGCATAGCCAGTCCCTTATCTTCTTTTTCTTTCGCGCTTGTAATATTCTTAAATTTTTCGCTTGCTAATAATTCCGCGCTAGCTATTAAAACTATTGAACGGTTACCGCTATTTTCGTAATTATCGCTATCAGGGCTAAAAGGCATTTTATCGCTATCACCTGACAATGCCGTGGCTCTTAGTTTTCCGAACATCACTATTTCTTGGCCAACCGTTACCGCCAACTGGTTTATAAAAACATAACGCTTATGCTCCGCCCAGTATTCCTCACTACCGGCCGAATATTTATTTTTATATACCAAATAATCCTGCCAGCTGATTTTTGTAAATTCCGCTCCGGCCACCGTTAATAAATAAATACTTCCGGCTTGATATAATTGCGGATAATCGTAATAGTCCGTTGCAATGGCCGTAATCTTTTTATCGCCCTCTGCAAAATCCCACGGCTTAAAGTCCCATGCTTTATTAATAGCATTTTGCACCGCGGTTTTAATATTATCAATAGTTAATAGTCCGTGCAGTCCACCGTTTACCGTGGCATAGGTGGCGTTTAATTCTGCGCAAACTTGCTCTTGTGCTTCCTTGTATGTCATTTTTTTATATATTATTAGCCAAAAAGCTAAGTGAATATATTAATATTTATATGTTCTATGTCAAACTGCAAAATCGCCAAGTATCATCAAAATAAACATAAAGCCGGTAAGTCGTCCCACTCTCATAAAATACCAACTGCTCCAAAAGGCTGTGCGGTGTATTTGTCGGTACTGTGTTGACTGTTTTTTTTAGCCGGCGCAACAAATGATATAACGGCTCTAATTCCTCAATGCTAATCTCGCCCTCTAACGCTTTTTTTTCTCTATCCGAAACATCATCAGGAGCAACTTTTTCCTGCTCTGTAATTTCTACTTCGCCCTTAGCCTCTTTTTCTTTGTATGTTTTTTCGTCCATTATATTAAACTTAAATCATTATAAATAAGTGCTATTTCTTGTATATCAATAGGCACATCCATATCTTCCAAAACTATTTTAACAAGGAATTTTTGCCCTACGGCTTTGCCCTCGCAATTAAAATATAAGCCCTCAATAGGTATGCCGGCGGTTAGTCCTGTAAATTCAAACGCTCCGCAGTCTTTAAAAGGCTGTATCAATAAATTAGCGCCTGCCTCTATCACATACGGCAAAACTCTATCTAAGTGCCACACTTCATTTGCCGTGTTAATGTCATCAATTTGCGTTATGTGCCTTATCTCGCCGGCATTAACTCCCTCCAATATAGTTACCTCGTCGCCTATTTCCGCATTTTGATATGTTGAAAGTCCGAATCCGTCAACCGGTATTCTGTCTTTATCTGTGCCTGCGCCTGTCTTTTGTCCATAGCCATGTAATTGTTTATTCATTGACGCTATTTTAACCCTAACCGTAAAATCCATTTCATTTGGTCTGCTATAATTTTTTGAATTAATTCCTAACGATAATTTAATTCCCTCCGCAATTTTATTACTACTACCCTGTCCAAAAATATCAACATAAATTGCCGGATTATCCGCCGTATATTCGCCTAGCGTGCAAATAGCTCCTTGTAATGGAGTACTAGATCCAAAGCCTAAAAATATGCGCTGATTTTCTGCGTTTAAAAAAATACTTGAAAAATCCACGCCTAGCTGGCAAGAATTGGAAACATCAACCACTTCTAATAATCCTGTTTCTAAATCCAAAATATAAATACCATGTATACTTCTATTCCTTGTACCCTGCCCTCCTCCGAATATTAATTTACCGCCCTGCACAACCGCGCCCTGCGGATCAATGCTGTAAAAAATAGAATAAAGATGAAATTTATCATCTGCCATATCAATTAATATTCTTTTTGAACTATAACCGGTACAATAATATGGCCGTTTTGTAGTAATAACTATCCAGTTGCCGTCCCCTGCCTCTATAACCGCCCTTATCGGCTCATTAAACCATAACCATGGCGCAATAGCTCTATCGCTGAAAGTGTCCCATAAAATCGCTACCCCCCTGTTATTAAATGTTGCGCCTATTAAAACGCCATTGCGCCCTTGACTAACTCCGTTAATCTCAAACGCGTCCGGCAAATCAAACGCCGATGTATTAAGACTATCATCCGTACTATTGATTAAAGCTATTTTATTTTTAAATCCGATCACTATCCAGTCCTCATATAAGCAACTGGGTTTTTGATAATTGTAATTCGCGCCCAAATCCCATTTTTGATCGTCGCAGTCAACCCAAATGATATAATCCAGTCCGCTTGCTGTTGATATATCTACGGTAGTGTCTAGCGTACCGGAAGTGGCGGACACATAGGTAAAAGTAAAAACTTTATCCGACCCCTCAATTTTAATCCTTTTGCCTGTATGCCCTGCCACCCAAGTAGTGCCGGATCCTGTTATTGTATTTGATCCGTTAGTTACTGATATTGTGCCGGTATCATAATTAGTCAACGCGTTGGTATCATAAAGCCCGATATAGCGAGATTGCATATACAGTAAACGCTTTTTCTGATCCGTAATAAGGCCATTATAATGAGGCTCAAAAGATCCGACGGCGGTTTTATACATTAATTTCCAATCGTATAGTCCGCTTTCACTAGAATACATATTGCCGTAATAATCCATGCCCCAAACATGATCATCTTCGTCATGTTGCCCCTGCGAAAACCACCTTATATTTTGCATACTTCCTAGCTCGCTGTCGTCTTTATCATTTTTTATTGATAATTTCCAATGCGCTGATATTCCGTTTTGGCACTCTTTCATATTGCGCGAATAAAAATACTCGCCGGCTTTTCTACCTTGCGCGCCCCAGCCTCTAAAATTATTTTTTGTTTCCAGTTTTAACATATTACAATTTTTGCATTTTAAGATTAAAATGTTCGCAACTTTGCCAGTCTGCCAGTCCGACTGAAATAATTTTGTTTTCCATAGAACCGTCATTACGAGCCAATGCCTCCATAAAAACATTAAATTTTTCCGCCTCACTGGTATTCACAACCAGTTTATTATTATCAACTGCTAGGCCTAATTTGCCCTCTTTGCCCTCTACTAATTTGTATAAATAGTTTTTTTTCAAAATCATAGGATTATTAATTATTTTATTAGCGACTGTTATTTTGTAAGCGAAATGTGAAAAAATATAATCCGGCGCCATGTTTTTGATGTGCGGTAAATAATGATCGTAAATATACCGTAATTGCATTAAGTCAATATCTACCAGCGTTATGGCGTGGTCTAATCTTGCGGTAGTCCTTTGATAAACGCCGTTTACTATTTTACCAAAAGCGTGGATATTAATTTGCAACGGCGAGCGTTTAAGCGCCTCCTCAAACTGATCCGCAAATGCCACCTCCGTGTATATTTCAAAATACTTTTTAAATTCAAGCCCTAAGTCGTAAACTTCCCTCCATATAGGTTTGTAATAATCGTCCCAGTCAAATACAGGCGTTTTTTGCTCCCTAGGATAAGGCCAAACATGCTCCGGTACTGACCCGAAAAATCGTAACGCGTCCATTACTCTAAAATTATAATTACCCTCTCTTGTGGTACCGCTTGTTTTTGCTAAAAATCTGTCGCTTAAATTAACCTTTCCGGTTACTGGGTTAATATATCCGTTAGTCTTTAAAAATGTTAGCGCTTTAATCGGTATAAGATTATGCGCCAGCATATAGTTTAAATAAATTTCCAAACAATTATTTGCGCTAAAACTCACGCAGGCCATAGTATCAAAATAAACGCCGTGCTGTAATTCATTTTCCGGCAAATAAGATAACCAGTTTCCCTCCGGTATGTATATGGTATCTAAAACGCCATTAGCTCCGCCGAATTTATAATCTGTCGGCTTTGGATCGGCAACTATCAAGCCGTAATTTTTTGGATATTTTATTTTAACTCTTGGCTTTAAGCACATATTTTTTATTTTGGAGCGAGGACTTTTAATTGTAGCCCTCGCTCGTATTGCCGGCAATTTTCCTATTATCGCCGGCACAATGTAAGGACGGATTTTTGCAAAGATTTGTTAAAATCAACTATTCTTGTTTTTTTAAAGCGTTTTAACATTCCGCAGGTTGAGCATTTTAAAAAGCTAATTCCGTTTAAAATAGTTAAGCTGGATAACTGCAACGGAGTAAAACAAACTCGGCATTGTCTTTCTTTAATCATAATTCATCACCTCCAACCTGTGATCGTATCTCCTCGGTATCGCGCTGATTAAAAGCCTTAGCCTGCTTAACCTTGTTATTATGTCAACATCCCAGTATTGATCACCCAAAACTTTCATCAAAAATCTGATCTTTTTTCTTTTCTCGCTCATCGCTGTCCTCCTTTCCAAAATATTGGTCGTTTGTTTCTCTCTTTTTAACAAGCCATAAATATAGCACCGTAAAAACAAAAGTCATTAACGCGATTATTTTCATTGCTCACCTCCTTTTATAAAGAACGATTATTTATTTTAATCCTCTAATAGTTAGCGTTAATTCCTGCAATGCCTTAATATGGTCTTGGCGTGTTTGCTCACCCTCTTTGATATAATTATTAACCGTGGTGTAATATTTAGCCACTATGTTATCAACCTTTTTATAATAATCCTCTGTTAATTCTTTAATGTAGTCGTCTTTTTTTTGAATGGCGGAAATGAAATATTTTACAACTAAAAGCAAAATAAATAATGTTGCAAAACCTATCCCCATTTGGCCTACTTCGGTAAAACTCATAAATTATTCTGTTAAAAGTTTATAAATATTTCTCAATACCGCCACAAATCCGCCTTTTAAACTTGTCATTACAATTACCATGTCGGTTAAATTTATTTCAACCAAAAGCATTGGATCAAGTTCGCCCTGTATTTTATGTAATACTAGGTAAATACCAAGTGCCATGGTAACATAAGTCTTTGCAAACGAATAAATGTGCATACCAACTTTTGTTTTTAAAACTTTTTTTAAAGTCATTTGTTTTATATTTAATTAATTACTAAATTTTATAGAGTGCAGGGGCTTGACAAGATCTTTTGCCGTTCCTCTTTTCAGGAGAGGTGGTAACTTGTATAGTCAACCCTGTCATCTAGTATCTTCTATGATATTTCTAGAGAATATCATCACCCTATAAAATTTAATGATTAATTATCTTTTTACGAAACAAATCTTTAAAGAAAATAATTATTCCCCAACCAATAAAAACAGGAATAGCGATTATTAAACTGAATATTAATTTTATTCTTTGCATATTATTTTCTAAATAATTCACTACTTTAATCGCCAACACAATCCCTCCATATAAGGCAAGAGCGGAAATGATTATTAATAAAATTGTTAGTGGGTATTGCATATTTAGTAAAAATAAAATTGGGGTTGATTAGCTTTTTTTTCTTCAGCGACGGCTTCGCTATAAGTTACTGATAAGTATGGATCCCTGTCCGTGCCTGTATGTTCTGACTGATATAACATTCCATAATTTCTTCCTGATACAATAGCTACATCTTCAATATCGTGTCCTTCTCGCAATCCTAATTTAGTCCAACTGGTTTTTGAAATCCAACTTCTACCATCTGAATTTAAAACAAATTCTACCAATGCTTCAGCCGAAAAATTATTTAAAGCAATAGTAGGTGCTCCTAAAGTTGGATTATCAGTTGCTCCACAGTTATTATAATCAGTAGTTGCAAGACTAGTAGTTGTAGCTTGACTTGTTTGCACAACGCCAGCGTAAGCCTGCGCATCATCGTCGCCAACTTGATAAGAATTTGATTTTACAAATAAACTTGCGCTATTTATTGTGCAATCGTCAGGCAACGTAGACGTATTAAACGGCAGAAACATCCTATATATAATAAATGTAGTAGATATAATCCCACTTTCAAATGGTCTAGTTTCATATATATAATAAGCTACATCACCAGTGGAAGCATCGTGGGTTGTATCCCAGTTTGTAGATAAATAATATCTAACGTGTCCATCACCAGCTCCAGAATAAATCGGGTCGCCACTTGCTGCGAAAACATTCTTTCCAAATAAGTTTTTAATTTTACTAACAATATTTAATTTTGTTTGCTCTTCAAAAGCGTCAATTGTTGTTGTCGCTCCGTGTTCTATCTCAAAAATTTCGCCTAGACTATTTTTATAAAAATGGTCGCCTATATAAAAATGGTCAATATTTTCTTCTTTTGTTTCTTTAATGGTTTTTACATTTGTATATGGATTTCCGTCTTTAAATCTGAAATTTCCAATAGCTTTTTTATCTGAAATATAATCGTATTTTATAATTCTTCCCCTGTTTTCCATTGTGCCGTCTTCTTTTTGGACTATCCAATCAACTTCTTTACTTTTAAGAATTTTGCTTTTATCACATTTTAATTTTAAATCGTCTGGTATTTGTGCCTGTTCGGGTAATGCTAATCCACCAGCTAAAACCGCACCGCCTATAAAAAAAGCAATTATCCATTTCTTAAATTTTAAATAAAAGTTTTTCATTTAATCAGTAGTCAAAAGACCAGTTATGAATAATAAAGTATTGTCTGCGCTTAAATTAACATCAACGGTCAACGCCTCGCCTTGATCAAAAGTAGTATTGCTTGAAATTGTTGAACTCGCAAAAGTTGTTGACACGCTTTTAAATCCGCTCCAATTCGTGCCGTCGCCTAAATTCATCCCTGCCGTTCCTGCCGTAACATCATAGCCTAATTCCGATATAGTCCATTGATAAGGCACTCTGATAAGCTCTACGGTGCTTGTAGCTCCTGCTATTAAGTATTTGCCGTCTTTGTCTAGTGTTGAAGTGCTTATTGCCCCGAAAGCGAAAGGACGGGTTAATGCTGGCATATCTGATATTGTTTGGTGAGTGGTTGTCGCGAAGTAGGCTGTTTTTTCAACGAATACATCATCCACATCAATTTCAAGCGTTCCCGCTCCCGTTGTGCAGGTTATATTATCTCCGCAAGTTAAATCTGCGAAGACAGGGTCTGCTCCTGTTGAGCCTATTAAAATTTGCCCATTTGTGCCTACTGTGAGGGCTGTTATTGCGGTTGCTCCAGAACCTATCAAAACGCCGTGGTCGGTTAGTGTTGATACGCCTGTGCCTCCGTCTGCTACCGTTATGTCTGTTATACCAGTAATACTTCCGCCTGTTATTGCCACTCCTGATTGGTCAATTGTTGTGGTATCCGCATATGCCAAGCCTGCTGACAATAATATTGTTGCGATTATGATAATTAAAAAATTTTTCATATAATTATTTTATTATTAATTTACCAGAATTTATTTTCATCCCTGTTTTGATTTGGGTTGCTTGTCTGCCTCCGTCTTCTTCTTCACTATAGACATAGAAAATAAGGTCATAAGAAGAATTTGAAGTCCAAACATCAGTATATCTTGCAAAATTTCCATTATGCGTTCCGTCTACATCAAATCCAATACGGGCGTTATTATCGTTATCACCACCACTATATTCTAATAATACAAAATATTTAGTTCCATTCGCTAAGGTTATTTTTTCTGCTCCTGCGAAAGTAAGAGTTGTTAAAGTAAGGGTTTCTGTCAAGTTGCTAACGTCAAGATTGCCAGAAGTAGCCAAAACTGAACCTGTCGGAGTTCCGTCTGTTCCAAAAGTTCCAGTATGAGCATAAATTGTCGCTGTTGCATTACCTGTCGGAGAACCTAATTTTTTCAAATAAAATTTGCAACTATCTAATGCGCTCCCATCACCTGTAAAGGATTGCCCAATTTTTATACAATAATTATTATATAAAGAAGTATATGCGTCCTGATTACTCTCGTTATAACTATCAACAACATCAACTGCAAAAGCATAATTCTTGACAAGCAATGCGGTTATCGCGATTACCGCTACTATTAATATTATAACATATTTTTTCATATTGTTATTCGCAAGAATTTACGCTTGCTGTTAAAATTCCATTTAATATAGTTAAATAGCTCCAACCGCTCCTATCGCTATCTCTCATTTTAATACAACCGATATTCGTATCAGCTCCAAGCTCAATGGTGCTTGTTGAAGTAGTCGCTCCGTCATCAATGGTCAAGCCGTCTGTTAAAATATCCCCGATAGTTTCAAAAATATGTCCTGTTGAAGTCGTAGCATTTCCGCCAATAACAACAACATCGCTTGTTTCAGTCGGATAAAGAAATAAACCGCCGTCCGTCCATTCCGAACTACCAGCTCCGCCCTCTGAATTGCAAATTATATCTGTTGAGGCACTATCATAAATACAATATTTTGTATCTGTAAGTGTTCCAGCTTTTAGTAAAGTTTCATCTGAAACCCAGCTTTGTAATTCTGAAAATGAATTTATATCTCCGTCTTGCATATAACCGTCAACAGTTAAAGTATTTGAAATATATGCGTCTGTTATTACCGTTCCGTTCCAAGTGCCTGACATAATTGTGCCTGCTTTTGTGTTTCCAGTTACGGTTAAATTTGTAGTTGTAGCTGTTCCATTAATTCTTGTATCGCCCCAAACATCTAAAGGATAAGCTGGTGCTGTTGTGCCAATCCCAACATTTCCGCCGTCGTGATTAAGCAATAACGGATTTGTTCCGCCTGCATTTACTTTTAAACCTGATGAGCTTGCGACTGATATTTCGGGGATACTGTTTGCGTTGCAGATAGTAACATAATCATCATAATCACCGCAGACTTTAAATACTAACGGATCTTTTGAGGTTAAACCAAATAAATTTTCATCTTTATAGTAATTAATAGTTCCGCTATGGTCGGCGTCTTTACGAAAAGAAATGCCGACATCATTAACATTTGAACTTTCAATATAAATATATTTACCACCCTCGCGCTTTATAGTTGGTCTATCCGCCGGAGTTTTAAAAGAAAAGAAATCATCAGTATCACCAGTTGGTTGTATATTCATACTATTGTTAGTAGCTGAAATCCAATAATCACCATAAAAAGCGGAATTAGTTTGTATTGAGCCATTGACATCTAAGGCATACATTGGTGAAGTTGTGCCAACTCCAATTTTTCCGTCAGAGGCGATATAAAGGCTAGAAGTGGACTGCCAACCGTCTTGATAATTTAAAATATCGCCGTTTGCTAATGAAGTTGTTGAAACATCACCAATATTGCTTAAATAATCTATTCCAGTAACATCAGAAGTCATTGCGAACGTTCCATTTTTATTTGGAAATGTAAAAGTTTTATCAGGTGATGTTATTAACGAAGCATCAAAAATAGCCGTATAATCTTGTGTGGGACCAACAATACGAACATCATTGCCGTTTCTCCCACTACCTAAATAAATTTTTCCTTCAGAACCGGAGCCTGCAGGAGCTCCACCTAAAATTTTTATCCAACCGCCATTTTCATCTCCCCCTGTTCCACCTGCCCCACTTGTTATGTGAACACCTCCACCTGTTCCGTAAATCCCACTATCTCCTCCTGCTCCGCCTGTTAAATATAATATTCCTCCTTGACCTCCTGCATTTCCTTTACCTGCAATAATTCTTATAGCATTACCATAAGAATTTGTGTTAGTTTGGTCATCTACGGTAATAATTCTGTCTGATACAGGGGTGTCATCTGTTGCAAAATTTATATTACCGCCTAAATATAAAGCGTTTGAAACTGTCAATTGAGTTGTTGACGCATTTGTAAGCCCTAACAAAGTTGTTATTTGTGGCAAAGAAGTAGTGGCGAGTATTCGCGCGTCCACTCTATTGTTTGTGTAATATAAATTTGAAGAACCCTCGCTTAAATTATCAGTTGTCCATAAATCAAAAATATCAGACGAAGTGGCCAGTGTTACGCCGTCCCAAACCATACCGGAAATTGTCGGGGTTAAAAATGTTGGTGAAGATCCGTTCTTTACATCTTGGTCAACAAAGCCTCCGCTGGTATCATCCGCCCAATACAAAATATTAGTGCCGTCTGTTTTTATAATTTGCCCTACCGTGCCGGTAGCTGTCGGTAAATAAATAATATTATTCGCCGTGGCCGTGCTAGACGCTTTTAATTGCGTAGAATATCCGCCGGCATTGTAAACATAAACGCTATCTAAATATGCGTCATTTCCAATAATTCCATAGTCAACGGCATAAACAATACTTGTACAAGTCAGCGCGACAATAACGATTATTAAAAATTCTCTGATTATTTTTTTCATATTTTTTTATCTTAATTATAAACCAAGTTTAAACTCTAAATCTTCAACCTTGTTATTTAGATCCTTAATAGCGTTAATCAATACCGGAATTAGCTTGCTTTCATTTAGCGCCCATAAGCCTGTTTTCTCGTTTTCCGGCTTAATAACCGCCTCCGGTACTATTTTATGTACTTCCTGTGCAATAAGGCCTATTTCTGCCGATTTCCTGCCTCGTAAAGTAAGGTCGCGGTACATTTTATACCTCTTAGGCAATAATTTTAATAATTCGTCAAGTCCGTAATTTAATTCTTCTTGCCCTGTTTTTATCCTGCCGTCCGAATATGTGATCCAAGCATAAGCCCTGCATTTTTTACTGGAATTATTAGGCAAATCAACTACATATCCGGCCGAGGGCGCGCCACCGTCGCCTATCCCATTGCTGTTAATATCTAAATCACCGCCGAGCTGTGGCGTGGTATCGTCCACTACATCGCTTAAACCTCCTGCCGTTTCCAATTCCTCTAAAACTCCGGCTGTAATTACCAAAGCAACATTTGCGCCATAATCCCAAGACTGCGCGCTTGTGCTTTCCATACCGCGGTAAACCACATCCGCTATCACAATGGTATCGCCGGCTGATCGGTAGCACTCTATAATTTCTCTGTTTGCGTCCTCCTCCGGACTGGAATATAAAGCGCTCCAAATAACCAACCTAAATAAATTACCGGCTCCAACGGCCGGAAAAATAGAACCGTCGCCAGCGCTTAAATCAAAAGTCAAAGCAGTATCATTAATACCGCCGACTGTCGCTATTGTGCTTTTTGCAAAATTTTTCTTTTTTAGCATATATTTTTAACCAAATTTATCAGTAAAATTACTGCTCCTACCAGAGTATTTGTCATTAAACGCGCTCCCCTGATCGCTATGCTTATCTGTGAACCCTGATGATCGTTTATGATATTTATCGCTGTAAGCGTCGCCAAATATTGTAAACTGCCCTTGCAAACCGGCTATTAAAGTATTTCCCATTATTATATTTCCAAGCATATTTTTTTTAATAATTCTGCATTAGCGCTTTATTTTATTTAAAGCGCTAAAACGAATTACTATATCAAACTACACATAGCAAAAAAGCTCTGCTCCTGCTTTGCGCCTTTCATCTAGAATTTTAGCGCCATAACAGAATAAACCTTTATAAGCCTTTCCAAAATCACCGGTTAAATCCTCTATTCCTGTTTCAACAAAAGCCATTGCAAGAGTACACCAACTTCTATGTAAGCCAAGCACTTTGTAACCGTCGGTATTGTTACCACTGACCTGCTCATTTTGATAAACTGTAAAACCGGCTATCATTCCCATTAAACCACGCTTAACAACATCTTCATAGGCTGCGCTTACGGCTGGCTGTAATTCGGACGCTTTTAACAATAACGCGCCAATCGCTGACGGTACCGTTAAATTACGATCGCTTTGCGGAACTTCGCTTTCATCTAATTTCTGTTTTAAATCAACAATATAATCATAAATAGTGGTTTTAGATACCTGGATTTTAGTATTAGCCTGTAAAACATAAGTAGCACCTGCGCTAATTGCTCCACCGGTATATGCCGAAGTGTCATCGTCGCTGTCATCCTCAATTACTATTGCAGTGTCAGAGGCGCGAGATTTTACACGATACCAAGCTGAATGTCCGGTCGCTTTGAAACCCTTGCCCACCATGGTGGCAACAAATACTGTGCTAGTGCCGGCAACCGCGCCTGTGCCTGTGGTAATCTCTACTGTACCAGTTGTATAATTAGTCCCAATTCTATTACCGGAGGCTACATCGGCATGCAGTCCGAGAACAAAAGCGTCAACGGTTTGCGCTAATGTTTTACCGGCAACTGAAATTAAACTGCTTGACGGATCAGAAACATACGAAATAAATTTACTCCAAGACTGAATTTTGAAGTAATATGCTTTTTTCTGATCAATGATCAGCTGTCCCTCGCTCTCTTGCGGAGTGTCGGCGCTTAAAGCGCTACCGGAGTAGTCTTTAAGGGCTAATGCGTCAAAAGTAAGAACATTAACGCGATCTGCGCCACCTCCTTTGATTTCACCCTCATAATCCTGATTTGTGATCTTTTCTGCGACGGATGTTTCAAAGAAAATGGATAATACATTACGCGCAAACTTCTCACCGTAATTTGTTCCAAAATTGTCCATATTATTTTTTTGGCCACCGACAAAAAATATATACTAGATAACGCCTTTTCTGATGAGTTCGTTATACTTCTTAGGATCGCTTTTCCGTAGATTAACGATCTGCTCGTCCGTATAAGTCGGCTGTACGCCGGCTCCGCTCTCACCGCCACCTGATCCGCTTTCCAAGCCCTCGGCCGGAGGAGTAACTGGCAAAGCTGGCGGATCGCCTGCTTGCGCATTTTCGTCCTCTATATCGTCCTTGAAATCTTGCAAAAACGCTTTTGCAAGAACTCCAACAGAACTGCCTTTGTGCGTGGGTTTGCGGAGGTAAGCCTCAAAATCCGCTTTGCGTTTTGCAAGCTCCGGATGTTGAGTGTAAACGCTAGCTAGCGCCTCGCGCTTTTCAGTGTTACTTAAAACATCTAAAATAAGATTATGGGTATTATTGACTTGTTGGCCTAGCTTAAAATTCTCTTTTGCCATAGATTGCTCGGCCTCTGACATATAAGCCCAATTCTCGTGGCGCGCTTGCATTTCTTCGTCGGTTGGCTCTTTTATTTTTGTTAAAGAGTTTAGGCGCTCTTTTAAGGCGGTATTCTCGCCTTTTATAACTTGGTTTTCTCTGCTACTTTCCGCAAATTTTCCCTGATAATCCGGTTGTGCCGGAGTTGGGTTGCCTGCCGGTGCCGGATTTGCCGGTGCCGGCGAATTTGGCGGAGTAGGAGGCGGTGATCCTGCGCCTTGATTAGGATCTGCCGGCGGAGTATTATTAGGCTCCCCTGCGCTAGGAGTTGCTGGCGTCCCACTTGGAGCAGGGTTAGCCGGCTTTTGCTTGTTGTCTATTTGCATTTTGAATTTGTGCCGTTCTCGCATGCGAGAGTTTGGCAATTATTATTTAGAGGCGCAAAGGGTTAATTTAAGCCTCTTGTGTGTGGTAAATGTTTAGTCCTTATTAGCATTGTCCTCTTCGTCGTCTGATAAAAGCTCTGTTAATTCCGCTTTTGTAGCTTTTGGATCGTACGGTGTGCCGGCCTCGTCCAATAATTCCATAATCTCGGCCTTAGTCATAGCGTTAGCGTCCTTTTGTCCGTCAGCGGAACCGTCCTCATTAGCATTGTCCTTTTTTGGGGCTATCAAAACATCCCCTAACATTTCGCGTTCATCGCTTGACAAGTAGTCAATGCGAGCGCGTAAATGTGCGCACTCTGTTTCGCCAAAAGTTGACGGATCACGAGCTAATAGCTCCTCCATTCTCTTTTTTTCCTCGGCGTTCAAAGTGTCGCGATTTAAAAATTTTGGTTTATCACCCATAGTAATTGTTAGCACTTGACTGTTAAAACGGCCAAGTATGCCAATTAATTAGTTAAATTATGTACTCGCCTTAATTCGGCTAGTAATTGACTTTTTTGATTATCCGGCGATACTATAAACGCCTCCAATACTTCTATGTTCCTATATCTTGCTTTTAAATAAATATCTCGCTCTTTGCTGTTTTTATAATCAGTCAAGCTATTCATCAGTTTTGTTTTTTCACTGCCAATAAAACCCTTTAAATCGTCAAGCGTCCGCTCCGGCTGGGATAATACGGTTTCGTATTGCTCCCAAGTCTTTTTTTCCTCCTCCGTCAGCTCCTCAAATTTAAGGCCTAACTTTTTTAAAATGTCTGCAATTATTGTTTTCATATTATTATTGTGCCATTGGTGGCGCTATTGCCGGAACCGGCGCGCCGGCTGGCGCTCCCATTCCCTCTGTAATTTCTACGGTTTGCTCATCAAAATCTAAAATCTCCTTTTCTTCCTCCGGTGTAACATCTATCATACCAAGCATTTTTTTCTTATAAAGTTTTTGTAAAGGTTTATTATTCGGCATTTGGCCATAAATCGCTTGCAGTTTTTGGATCGTTTCAAGGTTCTTTGCGTCCTGCTCTGCGCTGGAAGTCGCCAATATTTTATAACCTTTCGCGCTTTTCATTTTACTAGGCTCAACCACTTTTGAATAATACCTGCCGGCGTGCGATTTTTTATATAATTCTACCGCGTCTAATTTATCAGCGTTAGCGATTAGAATTTTTACCCATTTTTCTGCAAAGGATTTCGTTGACGGTTTATAAAACTTACTCATTGAAGTTATGCGCTCCGAGGCTTTGGAACTCATAAGCTCAATTTCTCCCAATGTAATATTTTTCTTGTCCGGCGTAGTCCCTTTTTCTGTCGCGGTCGTTGCCGTGGCTCGCTCTACTAATCCAATAATAAAATTCATTTCGTCCAAGCTCTCTGACAATTCCGGAATATCCACCTTTTTTAATATTTTATTCGGATCACCTTTTAATGGGTACCAGCCCCATGGCACCGGAGTAAATGACTGCGGTTTAAATTCCTCGTTGGTGCTGTCGTAGTAGTGCATGCCGTAATTTCGCAATGTCCTATTTTCTGCAAGCTGTGAAAACCAAGTATTTGCTATCTTGTTGGGCGTTCGGACTATGTCGCCTATGCCGTCCGAGTAAAAATCTGTCCTCTCAACATCATCCGCCCAAGTATCAAGCGGAAAAAAATTAACGCCTAAAATATCTTTAAGCGGTTTGCTCTGTAAAAATTGCCGTCCCTCTTTGCTGTCGCTTGTGGTCATGACATGAATTACCGGTCTTTTTGTTTCCGGATCAACTAACTTTAAAAAATGCTCTTTTAATTCTAAAATAGTTTCGCCTACTTCCGGTGTCATAATATCGGTATCGCCCAAGTCCTCCATTTTCTCGCGTTTAGCCTGCATAGCTTGTGAGTTTTCATTTGACTGTACCAGTCCGGCCTCGGTAGAATAATGTAATTTCAATGTGTCCTTAGCGTCTTGATTATACATCGGGTTAGCCAGTACCTCTGATAATGTCCTGTAAATATGCTGGTGGCAAATATAATTAGCGGTTTCAATATCGCTCGGATCAACAAACCTGTCCACAAGCACATCTAGCGGATCAAGTATTTCAACGCTCATTGCTCCCATTCTGATATTTATCTTTTTCCAACTCCGGCCATATAATCCAACTTGTTTTTTGTCAACAATATCCTTGATCTCGTATTTAGATTTATTATAAAAATAATTCCAATATTCATTAACATACATTTCGGCCTGCTCATTATTCCCCCTGTCCTCAAATTTTATGTCCGGCGCGTCGTCAATTTGGGATAACATTGTTTTAATGGTTTCTTTCATCAACGGCACATTAACGCTCTGCCTTTGTGTTAGCCGGTTAATAATTACTTTATCACGATATAAGCGATAAGTTTCTCGCCAATCGGGGTGTCTGCGCGACTGTAAACTAAAAGCACCGGTATAAAACTTTGCTACTTTTATTTTTAGAACTTCATCAACTTGCATATTATTTTTATTTTAACTTATATTAAACAAAAAAGCGCAACTCCAAACAAAGGTATGGAATTGCGCGACGGTATTTCCGCTAGACGCTTGTATAATTTCCGTATGTAACGGCGATAAGAAGTTTTTTGGCAAAAACTATGTATTCATATTATAGCAAAGCCTCATCTGCTTTGTCAAGTCTTTTCATTAATACGCACCTTTGTATTTCTACGCGGTACTCGGTTTGATCCTTGGTTCCTTTTTTAAAAATCGTAATATTAGTAAAAGCCTCCTGATCACGCAGTAATTGTATAATGTTTATCTCATTATCGCTTAGTTGCATATTAATTCTAAATAGTCTATTTTGGCCTCTAACAAGTTTATTTGCACATCCTTTGTCTTTATAAAGAAATCGTATTTACTGCACTCCTTGTCTATTGTGTATGAATATTCCGGCTTTGTGCTGGTGGAGTAAACCTCTTTTATAATTACATTGGGCGCGCATTTTATTGTGCTTGTTGGCACCAATATTGCCGGACAAGCCGGACAAACTAAACTATTTTTATGTAAATGATTATTTTCTACTTCTAATTGAATAATAACGCCGGTCATTACTGATAATGCAATGAATAAAACTGCTATAAAAATATATACCAAATTTGACATCATAAGCCTAACTCGGGATAAATCGGCTGTACGCCCCCAAACCTATTGGGCGTTGTTATGTTCTGATCTTCAATAAACGGCCGATTAGTTAATTTATTAAATACTTGCGCCAATGCGCGCAATGGATCAGCTCCGTGGGAGTTAATATCATGAACCGGATCCTTGCTATAACAATTCATTTTTTCGTTCCACTCATACCGGTAATTGTTGATCCTATCATAAAAAACCGTTGCGCCGTAAGCCGGATTTTTATTTATCCAAAAATACATGAATATCTTGCGCACCTCTTGCAATGATATTTCTATTCCCAACCTCTCTAATATCTTAACATTTTTCAAACCTAATTGCTGTAAATTCTCCTGTACTGTTTGGCCGTTGACTAGGCTATGTTTTTTACCGTCGTGCGGTATATAATGATTAGCGTAAACATACGGCTTGTCCTGCAACATTTTGACATAATGGGCGTACTTTTGCCGGTTATTCTCATAATAATCAAATATACGGCACTCCATAGCGCTACCCTGCACAAATAAAATGGTCATGCTATCGCTCCAACCTAGATCCCAAAAAGTGTAAACAGGCATACTCGGATCATATTTATAGCTTTTATATCGTCCGTCTTTGATTAACTGGCCTAGCTCGTTGATATAAACCAGTCCCTCTGTCTGCCCCTCAAAGGCCTCCAAAACAAAACTCGGATACTCTCGGCGCATAGTCCAGCCCTGTGTCTGCTCTTTTCTCACATACCAATATTTTTGATGTAAAGACAATTTAATACCCATTTTTTCCAGCCCCTCAAAATAAACTATTAAATGCTCCGGTATTTCTATTGGCGTGTCGTCCGTATAGTCCGGCTCCTCCCACCAAGGGAAAAAAAACAATTTCCAGTCTAATGGTGATAATTTCGTTTTACCCTCATTGACGATCCCTTGCTGTGTTAAACTCCAAAATAAACCGCGCTTTCCCATAGCCGTGCTTTCAGCCGTGATCTCCTGCTCCTTGCCTACGCTCTCTAATGCTCCGCTCCTTATTTCCTCCTCCCTGTCGGGGAATTTATCGCCTATGCGCCCTAACTCTGATATATGGAGGTCTTGCGAAGTTGCGCCCCTAGTCGTAACTGATACGGTGAACGAGCTTTTTTCTTCCGGCTTATTTCTTAGACTGGCCACCAATGATGTTGAGCTGTACTCGTGGATTATATATTTGTCGCGCAGTTCCTCCGGTAAATTTTCAAATGCAAATTTAATCTTTTTAAATATCCTCTTTGCGTTCGGCATTGTGTCTGCAATAATATCGCCATTGTAATGGCTCCGGAATAAAACATTATCCAGCCCCATGATACATTTATAGGTCGTTACTCCGCGCTGGCGAGCTTTCGGTATTACCTTTCTTGGGTGTTTATCGTTGTTTAATGTTCTTTGACATGCGTTTAAAATAAACTTTTGCTTTCGGCCGTTCTTATTAACAATAAAATATAAATTATTTATTCGCCATTTTGGATTTTTTATATTTTTTGCTAGGTCTGTTTTTGTCATTTGTTATCTCTTATTTCTCGTAATAATTTATCAAGCGGATCCGCTACGCTATGCTCTGTCTTTCTCGTTATCCTGCCTTTTACCTTGTTGTATTCTTTCAAGCCGTCGCGCCTAGCTTTCCAACTGCTCGGATGTTTCATTAAATCAAGCAAAACCGTGTCTGCCACTTCATTGGTTAGCCCGGCCTCCTCTAATAATTCTTGCATATACACTTTTACTTTTTCATCTCTTAAAAGCCGGCTTGAACCAACGGCGCAAATAAGAATATTTTTTTTTGTCATTTTCAATTCATAAGCCTTGCCGTAACAATATGTACCGTTAAAGCGCCATTTTATTTTTCTGCCCACTTTAATGCCAAAAATATAATACTGGCAAAATAATTTTTGCGGTTCGTTAGGCTTTTTTAAAACAATTTCGTTATCCGGTGGCGTTAATGAAGTGTCCTGTTTCGTTTTCTTTTTTATATTTTTACATGATTTTTTCTTGACCGTCATAAATTTGTCCTTTAATCATAAAAATTACTTGTGATAATAATGAGTTAGTTTTTGCTATATCATTTTTTAATTCAGTTTCTCTTAATTTTTTTCTTATATCTATATCGCGCTGATCACCAAAAACCGGATTATATTTTTTTAGCACACTCCTAAGCTCTGCGTTAAGCTCGTGGTTAAGCCTCCTGTGATTTTTTTGCTTTGGCCTCTTTAATCTCTTTCGCCAAAATTTTTAATCGCTTGCGAAAATCGTCAAGCAACTCTTTAAATGACATTTCATGTCCCATAATTTTTTTTGTTAAATTATTTATTAAATTATTTTATTTTCTAACGGTGGGGAGTGAACCCCTCGCAAGGCTAATAGGGAGTTGAACCCGTCCTCACTGGTATTATCGCGCGCTTATTTCCAATGCCCCACCACCGTTAAAAAACAAGAATAAATAAGTTATTTTCTAATGGAGAGGTACTAACCGGAATTTATTGTTTTATTGCCAGCGTTCCCTCCATTAACAAATAACCGATTAAAAAACCCCCTGCCCCCTTGTGCTGTCTTAGTTATAATACGAATAGGCGCGTCTGTCAATTTTTCGGCTAATTTCTTTTTATGCTGATTTCTTCCCTTTTCATAAATATTAAATACGCTACGGTAAATTTTCCAACGGCGCTGGATTATTTTTTTGCGCTTTACGCTTTTTCTATTTTGCTTAATGTTTTGTTTTTGGATCGTTAATGCCATAACCTAAAAATTTAAAGTTTTGAATAATTATGCGTTGAACCGGCTTGTCGCCCCCACTCTCTACCGCCGTATGAATTAATTGCCGTGCTTTGTCTAAGCTCTTGTGTGATTTTATCCGGTATGGCACATGCACAACTATGTCGCCATGGCCACCCTCCGGCATGCCTGCGTCGTTCGGCTGTGTGTGCATGAAAAAATAACTGACAAAATACCGGCGCCGGATTTTTTTAAATAATTCGCGCACGGTTATTACTATTAAACCGGATATAAAAGCTGTCAATATTATTTTAGTGTCCATAAGTGGGGGTTTTTAAAATTAGCTTTTCTTAATTCGTTTTATATTCGCGCCCCTCTCCCTGCACTCCTCTTATAGCAAGCTCCCCCCAATGGTTCTGTCCCTTTCGTTTCTATCACGCCATTACCCACTACCTCTAATTGTTGGATGTCAATATATTCCGCCTCTATTGTGCTACCCTCTTTATCCAGCTTATCCGGTTTCACGGCCAACTGGCAACAACCATTCAAATAATCTAATCTAGCGACTGCTATGCCGACTAAACCTGATACATTGTCTTTGACTTTTTGTCCTAATTTAATCTCATTTTTTTTCATAATTTTATATTTAACTGTTTATTAATTAAGGTGTAGCGCCTAACACAAGTAATGATCCTGCCGGTAATGATATTGTTTTTAATCCATAGGCATTACGGCGAGCAAGGAAAGGAAAATCGTTTTGTACAGTTTCGCTATCAACCACTAAGCCCCCACATTTAACGCAAACCTTTTTCACGCCTCCGACTTCCGGGCGTATTTTATATACTTTTTTTTCGCAATTACAATTAAGCATAAATTTATTGTTTTATTAAATTAAAATATTATTTAATCACTTATTGTTAATCTATGTTTTTTACGGCAAGAACCGCACACGCCGTCAATTTCGTCGTCAACATCAATATTCGCGTCCTCATCAATATTCAATATATTACAATGTCCGCAGTCAACGCACTCCCAGTCTATCTCTGTAATTTTTCTAGTGTATATTGTGGCGACTGTTTCAAATTTTCCGTCTTTGTTCGGCAGTCTAAAATTATTAATTAATTCTATCAACACTACATTGCCAAAAGCGGTTTTTGGATCATACTCTCTTTTTATCTCTTGTAAAATTTCAAGATTTGATTTTTTCATTGTTTTTTTGTTTAATCAATTTAATGTAAATCAAGTATAGATAAAATACCGTTATTATCAGAACCGCAATGCGGACATTTATCAGCCCAACAATAATAATCTTCACCGTTTTTTTCGCACTTCATTACCTTTACTATTTGGAGGTCTTTGTAATCCTCCCTTGATAATGGCTCGCCGGTTGTTTCTTTATGATCTCGCGCAAATTCTTTTTTGTTTGTATATCCATATCCTAGCGTACCGCAAAAATTTCCCTCATCTATTGGTATTAAACTTTTTTTTGTATTTGTCATAAATATACTTTACGCGTCGCCTCGCACTTACTGCAAACCTCTAAGCGATATTTAATTAGTTTACCTTTCTCGTTAAATTGCGTTACTGGTCTTGCTGTGCGCCATTGGTGGGAGCAATTATTAAATTCTTTTTTCAGCTTGTTTAGCCTCATATTCTTTTAATTTAATTTTGTGTTTAGTTTTTGCTTTTTCGTGTTCTTGGTAAATCTGCGTTAAGCCACACAACATGTGATCTATGTCCAACGATACAAATTTTTCTCTTGGCTCCGCACCGCTCTGCATTTCAAAAATATTGGTATAAACTTTTACGAGATAACCGTTTTGTACCTCCTCAATAATCACATGCATATCCGGTGCCGGCGGAAATGACAAGCAACTTGGTGATCCGCTTAACCCCATAGGATTAGCGCCTCTGCGTTTATTGTTTGCTGGCAATGCCGTTGATAATGTCATAAAATTTTGTGTCTAGGAAAACGCCTGCTAAAAATAACCCTGCTAGAATTATAAGAGCAAAGCGAGCCTCCCTCTGACTTAGTTTATAAATTCGTTTTTTTCTAAATTCGCTTAGGTGCATATTTTTATTTTTTATTTTTTTCGCTTTCCAGTTTTGCCTCCTCTAATTTTTTTCTGCGCTCCTCCTTTTTTATCCGTTTTTTTGTGGTTGCTATTTCCTGCTCTAATGCAAATACGGCTGACTGCAAATGTTTCTTATTTTCCCAACTGCCGATAATTTCTACTTTGTGATCTACGCCTCTGCATTTACAAGCCACATACGCCTTGCCGGTGTCCTTGTCTATGTAGCCATTAACCGGACTGCCCCCCATTGATCCTAAATAAGTAATTTTAGTTTTACTAAACTCCTTTGATTTTTTCATACATTTATAATTATTTTTTATTATTATCCGGTAAAATTTTACTTTCTAAATCCCACTCCGGCAATATTTCATCTTTTATTTTTTCGCCGGAAAGCAAATCTTTAACAACATCGCGCTCGTCTTGGTGTCCCCACTTTTTTTGCTGTAATGCGTGTACGGTGTTTTCGGCTTGCTCCAACTGGTTAGTCAAGGCCTTGTATTGCAATTTTAATGTTTTGTAATTCTCACGGTTTTTTTCTCTTTTGCCTGATACAATTTCGTCATGCTCCTTTTCCATAAGCTCGCGCGCCTTGATAATTTGGCGTTTCAACTCATTGGTAATGCAAAGCTGTTTATAAAGATGAAATTCACCCAGCCAAACATCAAATTGATTTTTATTATAAATGTGTTTTAAAAAACGCCTTTTTGAATTAAAGACAGATAACCATGACCACATAGTCCTTTTTTTTAACATAATTTTTTTTATTACTTATTTTTTAAAGGCTGAGGATATATCCGACAATATACCCCTACATCCAGCCCGATATTGGATTGCTGATTTTTTTTATTTCAGCCTTTACAAAACAAATTAATTTTATCTTATAAATTGTTCTATTGTTGTATATCCGAGTTTTTTAAAATATTTTTTTACAAATTCTTTCGGCAAATAATCCTCTGCAATATATTGTTCATCGCTTGCAAAAACATAATTCATGGCTTTGTGTATTCTTTTTGTTGCCTCATGTGCCGTCATTACTGGTGCTAAGTGCTTTAAAAACGGTTTTATTTCTTCCTTAAAACCAATTATTGAACCTGCGTTTTTAATGTATAATTTTAATATTATTTTTTTCATATTTTTTACACAAATGTTTTTTTATCTGTCGCCACGGTGTGCGTGGCATTCGTATTTCTAAATCATTAATATCGGCACGGCAAATGGCTATATAACGGTTATAGTCCTTGTCTAAGCCTGCGCCACGATGATGATATGTACAAACTGGTATAATATTCCATTTTTCATTGATTTGTCCGTGTGCATGCTCCCATTCCACCCTGCCGTCGCACTCTAAGCCTCTGCCGATTTTCCGATAAATACATTCTAGCATAAACGGATCATCTGCTATCTCCTCGCGAATATCCAACGGTATTATTTGCATATTTTTAAGGCAATAAAAAAGAAATTTCGCCTAAACAAAATCCCTTACCTCGTAATACTTTTAAAATTTTCTGATTTTCGTCAAAAATACTTTCACGCCCTTTTTTGGTTTTGCAAACTGAACAAAATTTACCGGTACCGACCGCACTTTCTCCGCAAAAGGAACAAATTTGAACTTTGCCGGCTTTTGCTAATGGAAACGCTCTTAACTTAATTTCGTTTATTAACATAATTTTGCCTTTGGCGCAGAGAATAAAATAATTCTACCCACTGCGCCAAAAATTAACCCTTTGCTAATATATCAATGTCTTTCTTACTATATCGTTTATAAGTATTTAATATTTTTCTTATTTTATCCCAACTTTCTTTACTCATAATTAAAGAACCTTTTTCAACTCTACATATAATACTATCAGCAACCCCCGATAATTCTTCTAATTGCCTTGAAGACATACCTGCTTTTTTTCTTAACCTTTTAAGATCTTTCCCTTTAATATAAATTTGTTTTAATCGCTTACCATTTAATCGGTGTATCCCCCTATGACAACTTTTACATACTGTTACTAAATTCATAATATGATTATTTGATGGACATTCATCTATGTGATGTATAATCAGTTTTTCTTTATTTTTTTCATCACATAGCTGACATTTAAAATTATCTCTCTTTTTGACAGACTTAAACAAATTTTGAATTTCAAGGTTATTATTTTTTTCCGTTTCTTTTACAATTTGAAAAACTCTTTGCCTAGAAATATTAAATATTTTTCCAACTCTTTGATATGACATTCCTTTATCAATTAGGTTTTTCATTCGGTTTTTTCTATCTTTTATTTTCATACTTTTATGATAGCAAACCTATTAACATTTGTCAAGTTAAAACTGTTGATAACTTTTTTCTTTTTTTCCTCCCAGACGGTGTCCTGCAAAGTCGGCAATATTTTGAAAATCCTTTAACAAAATATTCTTCACCACAATTTTTGCATATCCTCCCAGTAATAGAAATTTCTTTTTTAATTTTTATTGGGCTAGAAAATTTTTTGCGTTCGTGTCCGCCGTCGCAAGGCAACTCACAATCTTTACAATATACTTTTCTGCATAATTCAAAATTTACACCATCCCTGCCAAATTCAAAATATCTGTCGTTAAATTCTTTCCTTGGTTTAAATTTTTTACATCGTACAC
>JAGLPO010000068.1 GCA_023137275.1 Candidatus Parcubacteria bacterium
AATATTCCCGACTACTGTTATGCCCTTTGGGCACAAGGTACCCTTTAGGGTGTAACTTGTCTCAAAATTAATATTCGTATATTCGTACAGATTCGTAATTCGTAACATATGAAATTATCCACAAAAGTCGCTTACAATACCATAATCCAGTTTATCAGTAAAGTCATTGCCACCGGCCTGGGATTGATCGCTATTGCCGTTATTACCCGGGATTTAGGGCAAGAGGGTTTTGGGGAATATACGACCGCAATGACCTTTTTGTCTTTTTTTGGCATTATTGCCGATTTGGGGCTTACCCTGGTAACCGTGCAAATGATCTCGCGGCCTGGAGTAAATGAGCAAAAAATGCTTAGCAATCTGCTTTCTCTCCGGCTGGTGTCCGCGCTTATATTTCTCGGTTTGGCGCCCGTTATTGTGTTATTCTTTCCATATAGCGCCAATATTAAATTAGCAGTTACAATAGCCACGGCCTCTTTCTTTTTTATTGCTTTGAACCAGATATTGGTCGGCCTTTTTCAAAAATATTTGCGGCTGGACAAAGTTTCAATCGCCGAAGTCGCTAACCGCCTGGTTTTACTGGTTGGCGTAATCATATCAATTAAATTTGAGTTTGGCTTAAGCGGCATAATGCTGTCCACTGTTATAGCCAGCGCAATAAATTTTTTGCTTTTATTCGCTTTCTCACGCCGGATCTCGCGAATTAAACTTTGTTTTGATTTTGCGCTCTGGCAAGAGATTATCAGCCTATCCTGGCCATTGGCTTTAACTATTACTTTAAATTTAATTTATTTAAAAGCCGATACTTTTCTTCTTTCCATCATCCCCCGACAAAGCGAGATGGGCATAATCGCCGAGGTTGGTATTTATGGCGCGGCCTATAAGGTAATAGACGTGGTTATTACTTTCCCTTTTATGTTTGCCGGCATAATCCTGCCAATCATCACTCTGGCCTGGGCTAAAGAGCGACAAACTGACTTTAAAAGAGTAATGCAAAAATCTTTTGACGCAATGCTTATTCTGGCTTTCCCGATGATAGTCGGCACCATATTGCTTGCTAAAGAGATAATGGTTCTGGTGGCAGGCAAGGATTTTGCCGCGTCCGGGCCGGCTTTGCAAATTTTGATTCTCTCGGCCGGAGCGATCTTTATGGGGATAATGTTTAGCCACGCGGTAATTGCCATTAACAAGCAAAAACAGATAATCAGCGCTTACTTATTTGTTGCCTTGTCTTCATTATTAATATATTTGGTCGTAATTCCCCGTTTTTCTTATTTTGGCGCCGCCTGGGCCACCCTTTATTCCGAAATAGCGATTGGCTTAGCCGGTTTTTATCTGGTCTGGAAATATACCGGCTTTATCCCTTCGCCAGTAGTGTTGTTAAAGGCGGCCCTTGCTTCTCTGTTTATGGGCGGAGCAATTTTATTGGCAAAAAATTTGGGGCTTGATAATGTTATTTTAAATATTTTAATTGCTGTCCCTGCTTATTTTATATTCTTGTTAATTTTCAAAGGAATTAAAAAAGAAGATATAATAGATTTAATATAATAGATTCAATAACTCATGTTACGCACTTATCA
>JAGLPO010000069.1 GCA_023137275.1 Candidatus Parcubacteria bacterium
TTAGTGCGTAAGGTGAGTTAATAAATAAAATGGCTAAAATACTTTTAATCCATTCTCAAAATAATATTCTCCCTTTAACGGATTTTTTCTTGCTTTTAAATGAAAAAGGCTATAAACTTAATTGTTATACTGCTGATAAAAAAACCAAAAAGATTTTTAGCGAGCATAATTTAAACACCGCGGATCTGAAATTTTGGCCCAACACAAACAATGCCTGGTTTAAGCTTTTATTTATTTTTCTTTGGCCGTTTTATTTGCTGATTTCATTTTTCTGGGTGTTTATCCTTAAATACCGCTATCATTATAACGCGATTATTTGTGTTAGCGATTTCTGTTGTTTTCTCTTGCCGCTATGGTGCCGTATTTTAAAGATTAAATTGATTATTTTAGATTTAAAATGTGCTGGAAATAAAAAAATATTTTTTGGTTTGCGTTTGGGCATAAATATAATGAAAACTTATGCTCAGGAAATAGTATTTAGTAATTATCATAAGGAGCAAATTGCTTCCAAAACGAAAAGCAAGGCCAAAAAAATAACGGTTTTGCCTTATGCTATTGGCATTAGTCGCTTGCAGGATAATATATTCAATCAATTGGCCGGTGTTAAGCAATCAATCTGGGAAAAAAAATTTTTCAGCCTTGGCGTGGTATTGGATTTGAATATAGAACAGCCGGGCGAACATTTATTCCAGGCCGTTAAAGATTCGCTTGAGGTCATCCCGAATATTCAGCTGATAATAATCGGCGACGGCAAGGAAAGAAAAAAGCTGTCCTGGCTGGCGAAAAAAATGAATATTGATCATCTGGTTTGGTTTGTAGGCGAGCAGAAAATATTGAAAAAATGGCTGACTAACCTGGATATTTATTTGATCATTGGCAGGCATTTAAGCCTTTTTGATCTATATGCGGCCCATCATGCTCTGGCAGCCGGTCTCCCGATCATTTGTCCCGATGAAGAAGATTGTGAAGAAATATTTATTAATAATATAAACGCCTTGCTTGTACCTCGGGACGATAAAGAGGCTTTGACCCAGGCCATTATCAGGTTACAGCGAGAAAAAAAGCTAAGGGAAAAGCTGGGTGAGGCCGGAAAAAAACTTCTTAAAGAAAAATACACGCTGGATAATATGTTTAATGAGTTTGAAAAAATATGCCGCTTATAATTAAGAAAACAAAAGAATATTTAATAATCAACAAGCCGGCCGGCTTGATCGTTCATGGCGCTTTGCACATTAAAGAACCAGGCTTGGCTGATGAACTGATTAAAAAATTTCCAAAAATCAAGAAAGTCGGCGATGACCCGGCGCGACCGGGAATAGTGCATCGTCTGGACAAGCCGGCTTCCGGCTTAATGGTTGTCGCCCAAACCAATGATAGTTTTGATAATTTAAAAAAACAATTCCAGAAAAGAACTGTTGCCAAGCACTACATTGCCCTGGTTTACGGGCAAATTAAGGCAGACGAAGGGGTTATTGATTTCCCGATTTATAGGAGCAAAGGCGGTTATAAAATGGTTGCTTTGCCGCGTACTGTTAAAAGAGAGAAAAATCCGCTGGGTCGCGCCGCGCTAAGCGAATTTGAGGTTATTAAAAGATATATTAATTACACCCTTCTTAGAGTGAGAATTAAAACCGGGCGCACTCACCAGATTCGGGTTCATATGGCCGCCTACGGCCACCCGGTTGTCGGCGACGATCTTTACGGCACGATAAAAACCAAAATAAAAAACCAAAAGCTTGGTTTAGGTAGAATTTTTTTACACGCTTACCGCTTGGAATTTGATAATTTGCGCGGCGAGCGCAAAAAGTATGAAATTGAACTGCCCGCAGAATTAATAGAATTATTAAATACTAAAATAAAATGAATAAAATTTTTATAATAACCGGCCCGGCCGGCGCCGGGGAAGATAGCGTTATTGAGGGTTTAAAAAAATATTTTAAAATTGACAGGGCGATTACAACTACCAGCCGGAAAAAAAGATTGGATGAAAAAAATAATGTTGATTATTATTTTATTACTGAAAAAGAATTTAGAAAAAAAATTACTTCCAATGAATTTATTGAATGGGCCGAAGAAGACAGAGGTAAATTATACGGCGGCACTCACGCTGAAATAGACAAATTAAGCAGATCAAAAAATGTTGCTATTTGGAAAATTGACTATAAAGGCGCTTTACAGGCCAAAGAGCTGCTTTCTAATATTATAATTATTTATCTGTATATTTTGCCCAAGGTGGTGGAAAAAAGGCTTAAGCAAAGAGGCCAAACCTCTGAAGAGTTTATTAAAGCGCGCGTAGAATACGCCAAAGGCTGGTATGATAACGAGGATAAATTTGATTATAAGATTGAAAATAAAGAGGGTGAGCTTGAAAAAACAATTAAAAAAGTCGTGGCAATAATAAAAAAAGAAAATAATTTTTAATTACAGAGTTAATTCTGTAATTATTTTTAAAAACGAAAACACCCCATCAGGTGATGAGGTATTTTATAGTAACAATTATATTTAATCTATTCTTAATCGTTTCTTTCTAAATCGCTTATAGTTGTTGTAACAAAAAGTAAAGAAGTCCTAACTAATCGTTGATCTACATTTTTATCATTATCATAATCGCTTGTGTGTCTGTTCTTTTTTAATTTCTCTAAATAGTTCCCAGCATCAAATTTATTGATGTTTTTTAAATAACTAATTATTTCACGATGTCTATCGCCTCCGCGTTTTGGGTCTTCAATAAAACCATTATTGATAGCAAAATCTTTTGATCGGTGAAAAGCAAAATAATACGCTCTGCTTATAGCCGATCTATAATATGCCTCTGATAATGGGTTTGAGTTATCAATATCTTTCCATTCTTTTGATAGTTTTAAATAATTATTCCACGAAAACATTTTATTCAAAGTCTAAATTAATATTTAAGTGTTGTCTGTGTTTATATATATTTTCGATAAACCAATCATTAACTTTTTTAAATTTTAAAAAATTATTAGCACTATCGTTTTTTAAGGTAACGTTAATAAAAA
Source organism: Candidatus Parcubacteria bacterium (assembly GCA_023137275.1). Taxonomy (GTDB): domain Bacteria; phylum Patescibacteriota; class Patescibacteriia; order Patescibacteriales; family UBA12075; genus JAGLNE01. Next base: position 3,018 of record JAGLPO010000069.1, read on the forward strand.
TATCCCCAGAAGTAGTTTCTTCGTCATCATAAAAAGGCTCAATAGACGTTTTTTGATTTTCTCCAAAATAATTCAGTACCATCTCTAAAACTAATAATATATCATTCTTTATGCTCAAATCTTTTTTAATAAGAATCATAAGCAACTCCTTGTTTTTCACTTTACAGTTTTTCCTTCCAAGTTTAAAAAGGAAATATTCATTTTCATCTTCAAACAAACACGGATAACTAAAATTAAAAATACTATCCGTTTGAATTTCTTGCTGGATAGTTGGTATATATCTTGGAATAGGCTCAACGCAATAGGGTAACATTTAGTTAAATAGGCTAATAGTTTTTTTAGTTAATGCTTGTAAAAATTTTTCTTCTATATTATCATGGGCATTATTTAACCATTTAATAATGTTTGAATTACCATCCTTAGAATAGCAATAAAGGTTTAAAATAAAATTTAAGAATCCTTCTGTCGGCATTGTTGAGTTTACTTGAACTCTCAATCTGCTATTTTCTTTAATAAAAACACCACCAACAATAAAAGCTTCTAGACTTTTATCTTCACAGATATCAATTGGTCGAAAATTAAAATAATTTTTAAGTAAGAAATTTTCTTGCGGAATTTTTATTTTATTTACATATTTTAATCCAAGGTGAGCAATATCATCTTTACTAATATCAATGTCAGTTGTTTTCTTTACAACCTCTAAATATTTATCGTAAGCGAATTTTATTAATTCGCTAAATTTTTTCCATGATGTATATTCTTCTACATGATGAATGGATATACTGTTTTTCTTTAGTAAGACAAAAATTTTTTTATCACCTGTGAGAAATTGTGGAATTTCATTTTGAGAAAAATTTTGCATATCATCCTTATCGTCTGGCGACAGCTTGAATTCAACCATTTTTTCTTGGACACTAGCTTTATTTGGAAATTTTGAACTAATTTTTTCAAAAAAAATTCCAGGAATTGTTGGGTCCCACTTAAAATCTTTTTTAAAAACAACTTCAAAAACTACTTCTTTTATTGGAGATTTTTTGAGACAAATATTTTTTTGCATATCTTAATTAATCGTATTTATAGTTTTACTATTCAATGTACAATTTATAGTATGTAATATATATAGAAAAGTCAAGATTAGTATTCTCGATCTGTTATTTATTCTGAGATGAGTAGAACAATTGCTTCTTTATAAATATATTATAACATATTTTAGCAAAAAATAAAAAAAATTAACATTAGTTAAATTATAAATAAAAATGTACACCTAGGTGTACATTTTTATTTTTGTGGGCGCACAGGGACTCGAACCCCGGACATCTTCGGTGTAAACGAAGCGCTCTAGCCAACTGAGCTATGCGCCCGTGTTAACAGGTTAACTTTTAACACTTAACAATTAACCATGATTTTAAGAAGTTAATTGTTAAAAGTTAATGGTTAACGGTTATTAGTGGTGGGCGAGAGAGGACTCGAACCTCCACGGCCTTGCGGCCACAAGCCCCTCAAGCTTGCGTGTATACCATTTCACCACTCGCCCCAGAGAGTATTTTTAAAACAATATCAATTAGGCGATTACCTTTTCTTTAAGGCGTTTTTTATAGCCTCTTTTAAGGAAGTATAGTTTGGCGCGGCGGACTTTGGCTTGTTTTTTGATCTCTATCTTCTCAATAGTCGGCAAATTTAGGGGAAATATTTTTTCCACGCCAACGCCATTGGAAATCTTGCGCACCGTAATAGTGCCGCCGGTTTCCTTGCCGTGTTTTTTGGCAATGATCATGCCTTCAAAATATTGGGTCCGTTCCTTTTCCTCGCCTTTTATATTAAGCTCTTTAATGCGCTGGTAAACACGCACCGTCATCCCCGGCTTAAGTTCCGGGATAACAGGCGTATCTTTGGCTTTAGCTTCTTTTTTTTCTTCACTTTTTGGGGCGCTTGGTTTTTTTTCTTCACTCATATTTAATATTTTTCAGAATTTATTAATTATTTACTAACTCATGTTACGCTTTTATCACACGCTCTTATCACGTAAAAAAAGTT
>JAGLPO010000007.1 GCA_023137275.1 Candidatus Parcubacteria bacterium
TTTTTGTTTAAATTACATTAATTATAACTTTGTTTACGCGATAAGCGCGTAACATGAGTTAATAAACATTATTTAATTATATCATCTCCACTCGTAATTCTCAAGTGTCCAGTCAAGCATATTGTTAGTCATGGCAAAGCGCTTAGGAGAGCTGCTCTCGCCCAAAACCACAAAAATTACTTCATTTTCACGTTCATCTTTAAATTTAGCAGCCAGACAATAGCCGGCCAGATCAGTATGCCCGGTTTTACCGCCGATTAAAACAACCTCTTCTCTGGGATATTCTTTTAATATCTTATTAGTGCTATAAGCCGTGCGCACTTTACCCTCTTTGGTTGTTAATACATAATTTAAACGGCTAACCGCTTTTTCAATATATTCATTTGCCAAAGCCGTATTTAACAATTCAGCTACGGCGCGGGCAGTAGAAACGTTTTTAGCGCCGATTCCGATCGGATCCGCAAAACCGGTGTTCTTTAATCCCAGATCACGAGCTTTGGCGTTCATAAGCTCTACAAATTCATTCAATTCCAATCCGGTGGCGCGAACCAAACCGCGCGTGGCCATATTATCCGAAGCAATCAAACTCAAATTAAAAAGATCTTTTAACGTAACTGTATCTCCGGCTAACACATAAACCCGTCCGCCGTTTATCTGATCCGCGTCAAGTACGCGATATTCTTTATCCCAGCCCGAATTATTGTCCAAAAAAACCAAGGCGGTCATCAGCTTGGTAATACTGGCAATCGGCACTTGTTTATCCGCTTGTTCGCTATAAAGCTCAACTCCGTTTTTAGAATCAATGGCAAAAGCGATCGCGTTTCCGCAATCAAAAGGCAATATTTCGGATCGCGGGTATGGAATCGGGTCATGAATATCCATTGGCAAGGGTAATTTAAAATTCTCTTTAAATAAATCAGTGAATTGCCGTTCAGCCACTATATCTTCAACGCCCAGCACCCGGCCGGCCGGAAAATTAATATCCAAATTGGAATGATCTTGAAGCATCTGCGGCGTACCTATAAAAAAACCGCACACTGTCAAAGACGCGAAAAAAATTACAACAACGTAAGGCATGGGGAATTATAATTTTATTTATTTATTATTTATTTATTTTTCTCTTTTGATTTGTTTGCTTGCTCTCCGTCCGATAACATTCGGTCTATAGTATCGTCTTTGCGCAATCGCTCATAATCAGGCAATTCCTTAATATCATTGATGCCAAGAAAACGGATAAAATCAAAAGTAACCGTGTAATAAATTTCTTTTTTTATTTTATCGGTTTTAGCTTCAATCAGGCCCCGGAGCAGCAGATTCCGAATAATCAGCGCGCAATTAACGCCGCGTATCCGATCCAGATCAATCTTTGATATTGGCCCGCGGTAGGCAATAATAGTCAAGGCCTCCAGGCTTGGCCGGGAAAGCTCGCCGGTTGTTTCGTCTTTGATAAACTCCTGAACCACGCGCGCGTTTGCCGGCGAACTTACCATCTGGAATTTATTATTGTTCTTAATTATCTGCGCTCCGCGCCCGGCTTCTTTATACTCTTCCACTAATTCATCACCTGCTTTTTTAATTTCATCATTCCTGGCCTTAATCAGCGTTGCCAGTTGCTTAACTGTCATTGGTTTAGCTGAGATAAATAAAAGTGATTCTATTTTTGATTTTATATTCATAAAACTATCCTCTCCTCATCTCCTTATGAAGGAGAGGGGGCTGGGGGGTGAGGTGTTAACTTTTTACTTATTATAATATCACCAAATATCTCATTTTGTTCCAAAGTTATTTCCCTCTGCCGCATAAGCTCTAAAATCGCTAAAAACGAAACCACTATTTCAGTTTTATTCTCAGCTTTTTGTAATACCTCGTTAAAGCTGGTTTTAATGCGATCAAGAAGCATCTTCTGAATATGTATTATTTTCTCCTCAATTGATATCTTATGGCCAATCGTTTCTTCTTCCAGCTTTTCAGGGGGCTGAATTCTCGTTAAAAGCTCAATAAATACTGTTTTAACTTCGTTCTTATCCAGATCCTTGGGCGGCGCGAATAAATTTACGTTATTCAAAAGCGCCTTGCGGTTAAACTCTCTGGCAAACATAAATATTTTCTTGCCCAGTCTTTTTTGTATTTCTTTACTTGCCTCAATAAATTCCTTATACATCTTAAGCTGCTGCTCCAGCTCTTCAATCTCTTCTTCCTCTTCCGGATATAGATACGGCAAAAGAGCCTTGGATTTTATCAAAAGCAATCTGGCGGCCACAACCAAAAAATCCGCCATTTCTTCCGGATTTATATTGTTATTAGACCGGATGTAATCAACATACTGGTCAGCCACTTTGCTCATGCTCACCTGGGTAATGTCCATCTCCTGGTGTTCAATCAACTTGAGCAGCAGTGACAGCGGCCCTTCAAATTTTTCCAATTTGAATTTTATCATATTTAGAAAACAGATAATAGAAAGCAGAAAACAGACGACAGAATGCGAATTAAAGATTTTTAAACTGCCTGCTTTCTGTTTTCTGTTTTCTCTTATTTTTTCTTAGTGACAGTTTTTTTCGCTTTTACTTTCCTCTTTGGTTTCACGACTTTTTGCTTTTTTACCGTTTTCTTCTTTCCAAACGAACCGACTATTACCTCTTCCAGCTTGATAAAATCCTTTACCGCCATTTCCACCGAATGATTAAACGACCCGGAGCTAAAGACCGCTTTCTTCACTTTGGTCAAGCCCTTGTCCATGGCCACCGGCAATTTATGCATATTTCCAAAAGCGCTAACCGCCCCCTTTTTGATCTTCAAAGCTTTCAGCATTATCTTTTCGCCCGGAATTTTGATCACCTTATAAGGCTTATCCGCCCGGGCAGAAAGGCACTTGGACAGTTTGGAAAAATCCAGGTTATAATCGGCCGGCAGAATAACCACATAATAATCCTTGTCCGCTTTTACGTAAAGCGCCTTGGCGATCTCATTTATTTTCTTTTTCATGGTCGCGGCCGTGTCCATGGCCGTATATACTGTCCGATGTTCCAATATTTCGTGGCTAATCCCGGCTTTATCCAAATACTTAACCAATTTAGCCGGCAATTTTGTCCTTATTTTTTTGGTTACTTTTTTCTTAGTTGTCTTTTTTACAGGCATATGTTAATTGCTTGCCTCGCCGTAGCCTTGGCGTAGGCGGGTTAAAAATTAATTGTTAATATTATACCATATTTAAACTTAAAAACAAAAAAAAGCCGGATCCTGCCTGATCCGACTTAACATTAACGAAATTTTAAAAATCAACGATATATTTGCTTAACCTTTTTTATTACCTTTGGTTCACAACAATGTTTACACCTGGAATTTACTTTGGCTAACAGGCTTAAACAGGCAGTTGAGCCGGGAATAATGCCACGAGAACATTTATAGCTTGAGTTGTTCTTCGGTCTCTTTTTTTTCTTATTATTACCCTTACCTTTTGCCATAGACACCTTCCTTCCTTATATATCGGGTTATATTTTTAAAGGTCATTACCAAAAAACTAAATAATCCTCCCTGACTTTTAGCTTATTTTAGATTAAATTTATTAAATTGTCAAATAAAAAAACCAACCACTAAATGTTTAACATTTTTGTAGTTGGTTATTAAAAAAAGTCAATTTTAGTCAATCGGCTGAGGACGCGCTTCTAATGGGAATTCTTTTCCTTCCGTGTGCACTATTTGCTTAAGGCACTGCTCCCCGGAATCATGAAGCCAGCTTTTGTCATAAAAACGATAGTCGTTGTTCTCACTGCCATCAAGATTACTGGTCCGGAAAGTGGCGCAAAGCTCATAGGCCTTGTCATCGCTGATCTTGTAGATATAAGCGGCTTTGGTTTCCGGATCACTCAAATCTTCATCGCGGATATAGCTGAATTCATTTTGGATAACCTGCAGACTTTCCGGCAACTTGAAATTCTCCGCGTAATACACACTTACAGCCTGGTCAATCTGGACAAAATTCTCAATTACCAGTTGATCCAGCTTGCGGTTTCTGGCTTCGGCCGGCGGCTCTACCACGAACAAAGACCCGATTAAAGCAGCCGCTACTATGATTAAGGAGCCTATTAAAAACATCCGGATCCGCGCGTCACGCACGCCCTTAACTTCTTTCCGCTTAATATCATAAAGAAAATAGCTGAATACAGTCGCGCTGATTCCAGTCGCGGTAATCGCTTTAAGAAGAAACTTGGTTGTCAATTCGCCCTGCATGAAGCTGTTTAAAGTGCCTATCAGCCAGCCAATCAGCACCACGCTGGAAACAAAAAGCATAAAATAAGTCAGCCATTTGCGGATGCCGGAATTATTATCCAGCTCGCCGGAATAAAGATAGCGATGGATCTGGCGCATGGTCAGGAAAAAAATCGGCGCGGCAATGATCATCTGGGAAATCGCGTACTTAAGGCTGGAATCGGAAAAACCGCCCTGGAAAAACCCGGGCACGTCCGGGATCAGCTTGTTTATAATTTGAAAAATAATCATCCCGGCGGAAAGCGCTGTAAATATCAGCGCCACCAAAGAAAGCATGTAGAAAAAAGCAAACTTAGCGCTATGATTTGAGTTTGTTGTTTCCATATATTTTTTATTAATTAATAATTATATTTTAATCTTCCACTCTTTGCTTGACACGATTAGCGTCATAAATAATTTTATTCCGCGTTTTTTTCTTTTTCTTGCTTATACATTTTTCTTAAAAATGCCTCGATTGAATATTCATCGGGAAAATCAAACTCATCCATTATGCCTTCATTTTTCAATTGCGCATACGGCTTACCCCTGTCCTCCAGTTCTAAATTACTACCGCTCAAAGCATGCCATAAATAATATTTATTAACTTCTGAAGAAAAATTTTGCAAAATTTTACGTCCGAAATCAGCCATTATATTATTATTATTTTTAAATCTATTCGGTTCGATGGTGCGCAAATAAACAGCTATTTCCACCATTTCATCAAACACTTTATCATATTCTTTATTATTTTCTGGTTTATTATAATCTTTCAAATTCTCCATATTGTTTGTTGTTATTAACCTTGTTAATTTTCTTCGCTACCTCACCCCCGGCCCCTCTCCTAAATAACCCTCTCCCCCCAGCCCCCTCTCCTAGACAGGAGAGGGGGAGTAATAAGGAAGGTAATAATAATTATTTTATATTATCTTTAATTTTTTCTATAACGTAATCAATATTGTTCAAAACATCTAAATTTTTAAATCTTATAACAGCATAACCATTAGTGTTAAACTTTTCTTCTCTAAATTTATCAAATTCCTCTACTTCTTTAACCTTGTGTATTCCTCCATCAATTTCAATAATCAAATTCTTGCTAGGGCAATAAAAATCCACAACATATTTATATCCCCCAAACACAAACGGCATTTGTCGCCTAAATTTAATCCCAAGCCTTTTAGCCCTAATCCTCTCCCATAAAACTTCTTCTGCCTTTGTCATATTCCACCTTAATTTCTTGGCAATAAATAATACTTGAAAATTTCTCATATAATATTTATCTAGTTCCCTCTCTTTTTGCTCCCCTCTCTTGGCTAGGAGAGGGGCTGGGGGAGAGGGAGGAGAGGGATTATTCACAAAAAAGATGACTAGAGACGAGTCTATACTTTCCTCAGCTTAATTCCCAATTCCTTTAGCTGATCTTCTTCCACTTCGCTCGGCGCCTCCATAGCCAGATCCCGCCCGTCCCCGGTCTTGGGAAAGGCCATTGTGTCGCGAATGGAATTCAAATTCATCAAAACCATTAATACCCGGTCAAGCCCCGGGGCGATTCCGCCATGAGGCGGAACCCCATATTGAAAAGCGCGCAAAAAATGGCTAAACTCCTGTTTTTTCTTTTCGTCAAAGCCGATCAAATCAAATATCTGCTGCTGCAATTTGGCATCGTGGATACGAATACTGCCGCCGCCGATCTCATAGCCGTTAGCGACCAGATCGTGCTGGTATGAACGCGCCTTACCCGGTTCTGTTTTCAGCTTCTTAATATCCGCTTCCTGCGGCTGGGTAAACATGTGATGGCCGGGCGCGTAATGCCCGTCCTGAAGCCCCGGCTCAAACAAAGGAAAATTAATTATAAAGGCAAGGGCGATCAAATTCTCATCTATCAAACCCAGCTTTCTGCCCAATTCCTGGCGCACTGCCGAAAGGTATTCGCAAACTACAAGCTCCTTGTCAGCGCCAAAAAAGATAATATCACCGCTCTTGGCTTGCATCTCTTTAACTATTTCCCCGGCCAGCTTGTCTCCCAAAAATTTTACAATTGGCGACTGCAATTCATTTTCATTTTTAACTACAATATAAGCCAATCCCTTGGCCCCGTGATCCTGGGCAAAGGAAATTAAATTATCAATTTCTTTTCTGGTAAATTTAGCGGCTTTGGGCGCGCGAATCGCCCGCACTACTCCGCCCTTATCTACCGCGTCAGCAAACACTTTAAAATCGCACCCTTTCATCAACTTGGTAATATCTTTAATTTCCAGATCAAACCGCAAATCCGGTTTATCAATTCCATATTTTAACATAACTTCATCATAATCAAGCCGCGGCCAAGGACTTTTCATTATTTTCTTTTCCGGGAATATTTGCTTGATCGCTTTGGTAAACATGTCTTCAGTCAGCTCCAAAATATCATTTTGCTTAACAAAACTCATCTCTATATCCAGCTGGGTAAACTCAGCCTGCCGGTCCCCTCGAGTATCTTCATCGCGAAAGCATTTGGCAATCTGATAATACCGGTCAAGTCCGCCGATCATAAGCAGCTGCTTATACTGCTGGGGCGATTGCGGTAAAGCATAAAACTCCCCCGGATGGAGACGGTTTGGCACCAAAAAATCACGCGCCCCCTCCGGAGTGCTTTTTGTCAGCGCCGGTGTTTCAACTTCAATAAAATCTTTTTTATTAAGATAATCGCGGACAAAAGAAATAAATTCGTGGCGCTTCATCAAAATTTCTTTGATTTCGGACTTACGAATATCAATATAGCGATACTTCATTCTTAGCTCTTCACGAACCTCAATTTTTTTCTCTTCTTCCAGCTCAAATGGAGGGGTCTTTGACTGGCTTAATACTTCCAGCTCATTAACTTCAATCTCTATCTCTCCGGTCTTAAGCTTGGAGTTGATCATGTTGCCAGGCCGGGCCACTACTTTGCCGGTAGCTTTAATAACCCATTCGCTTCTTAATTTTTCCGCTAAGCAATGGGTTTTTTTATTCAGTTCCGGGTCAAACTTAATCTGGGTTAAACCGTAGCGGTCGCGCAGATCAATAAATATCACTCCACCATGATCCCGCCAGCGATGCACCCATCCGGCAAGGGTTATTTCCTCATTAACGTTTTTCTTTTTTAATTCACCGCAAGTGTGTGTTCTAAGCATATTTTTAAGACAACAGACAACAGACGGCAGACAACAGTTACAAAAATGATGTAAAATAATATATCTATTATCTGTTACCTAATTTATTAATAAAAAACTCGTCCTTTAAATATTGCAAAAATGATAGTCAGGGACGAATGTATTATAGAAAAAAAACTAAAATTAGTCAAATATCAATTAACAATTAACGTAATAATCATAATACCTTCTAATTACGCGGGTTATTTCTTTTTCCAGAGAATCAATAACTTTTACTTTTGACAAATATTTAATATCCTCCTTAATTATCAACCGCAGCATCTTGATGCAATCATCACTCACTTTAAAATGATATTCATCCCCGGGGAATTGGCCGCTGATTAGCCCGCCTTTTTCCAGGCTAAAACAATTATTCCCTGGCTTTATTTTTTCCCTATCATCCATACAGTAATACAGTTCCGGACGATAGCCAAGATGGGAAATCATTTTAAGAATGAACAAAGAAGAAGAAAATTCCGCGCTGTTTTTAGGCTTGCTTTTTTCATCAAGAACCGCGATAAAATCATAAAGCAAGTTAAAAAGAAACTTATCAACCACGCCCTCTTTAACCGTGCGCGCGAATTCTTTAAGCGCCAAATTAAAAGCCATTATTTTGTCAAAATCGGCTTTTAAATTTTTAAACACCTGGCGCGAATCAGTGGAACCCAAATAATCAAACTGCCTGCCCCGGATCACCATCGCGATTATTAAATTGGCCGGCTCTATGTGGCCGGCTAATTTGGACTTTATATTTTTAGTGCCTCTGGCAATCAGGCTCATAAGCCCATGCTCTTTGGCATACACAATAATCCGGCTATCACGCTCCCGAAAGGACTGGCGGCTAATCACAATCCCCTCTATAATAAATGTCTCTTCCATATTATTCGCGGCTCAATTGTATTAGCAATTAGTAGATTAGCGTCTATTCGTGGATTTTTACCCCTCGTAGCTTTAGCGAAGTGGAGAGCATCACATTGTGTCAAAATATGACTGCAATATAAGCATGGCCGCGATCGCGTCCCGGCTTGCCTTGGTTTTCTTGTCTCCGGCAAGAGAGTCGGCCGCCTTGCTTGTCAGGCGCTCATCTACGAAATTAATGGGGATATTTATTTTATTTTTTAAAACCTCCACAAAACTTATATATTCTTTGTTCAAATCTATCTTGTCTCCGCTCATCTTAACCGGCTGTCCGATCACCAGTTCGTCTATCTCTTCGTCCTTGATAGCTTGAAATACTTGTTCAAAAGTAAGCGCTGTATCCAAAGGCAAGGCCATCTTTGATTCACTTGTCCCAATGGCTAAGCCAATTCTTGCCTCTCCCCAATCAAGGCCTAAATATTTTTTATTTTCTACTTTTGACATTTTAATTATCTTAGAGGCTGTTTGAAAATCCGCTTTTGTAACGAAAATTTCAAATTTTGAGCAGAATTTTTTATAAATTTTTGAGCTTATGCCTGAGCATAGGCGAGAAAATTTAGAAAAAATTATGCCGAAATTTGGAATTTGCAGTCAAAATGGGGTTTTCAAACAGTCTCTCAAAGTTAATATTTCAAAACCTTTCTCGGTCACGGCTACTGTGTGTTCAAAATGAGCGCTAAGGCTATTGTCTTCGGTAACTATAGCAAAACCGTCTTCGGCTGTACGAATTTGCCAGGTACCCATATTCACCATCGGCTCCAGCGCCAGAACCATGCCTGGTTTTAATTTCACGTTTTCAAGACTCTTGTCCTTAATCCGGTAATTCGGCACTTGCGGCGGCTCATGAACTTCGTGCCCAACACCGTGGCCGACAAGATCTTTAACCACAAAAAAACCTCGCGCTTTTGCCAGATCCTGAATCGCGGAACCAATGTCATTCAGATCATTACCCGGCTTTACTTGATTTATTCCGGCATACAAACACTCACGCGCGGTATCTACTAATTTTTTTATATCCTTGCTTACTTTCCCCACGATCACGGTCTTGCTCATATCGGTAAAATACCCGCCGGATTCATGAAATTTATTAAAAGGCTTGCCCGCCGACTTGTCCCTCGTAGTTTTAACGAAGGGGGAAGCTTTAGCGCAAGCGAAGGCGGGATAAATCATGCCAATATCAATCCCGATTATATCGCCATTTCTTAAAATTCGCGAAGGAATTGCCGGCGCGTGCACAACTTCTTCATTAATAGACGTACACAAAGCCGTGGGAAATTCATCGCCGTTCGGCATTGCATACCCTTTGAATGACGGCTTGCCGTTGGCTTTTTTAATTAAAGCCAAGGCGCGCGCTTCCAGTTCGCCCGTGCTTACTCCCGGCTGCGCCATTTGTACAAGCTCATCCAAAATAGCGGCTAATATTTGGCCGCCTTTTCTTAATATTTTAATTTCTTCCCTGGTTTTAATTCTTATCATTTAATATTAGCTAAAATTTATCCTCTTATTATTAAATAAATTATATATAACACATAAATTGCTATCAATGTTATCCCTTCCCGTTTGTCTAAAACATTTTTCTTGCCTACATAGACCAGTACTATGACCAAAATGGTAATAAATATTAAAATAATAAAATCAATATTTAAATAAAATTCAAAGCTGATCGGGCTTATTACTGCCGCAAGTCCCAGTACCCAGAGAATATTAAACACATTTGAGCCAACCACGTTTCCGATCGCGATATTTGTCCGGCCTTTGTAGGCCGCGACCGCTGACGCGGCTAATTCCGGCAAAGACGTGCCAACTGCCACGATTGTCAAGCCAATCAATGCCTCGGATACGCCTAAATATGTGGCCATACTGATCGCGCCACTTACTATCCAGCGGCCGCCCAGATACAGGCCGGCCAATCCGGCCACTATCATGCCGCTAGCCGCGCTTAATTTGTATTCATCTGTTTTTTCTTTAATATCATCCACCGCCTTTTCCAGTAAAGTCTCTTTTTCCTTGCTGATTCCAAAAGTATAATACAAAAATATAATAAAAAATAAAAGGAGTATTAGGCCGTCAATCCTGGTAAGGCCGTTTGGGCCATTACCGTCAAGCAACATGTCATTAACCAGAAAAACAAGCGCCAAAACAGCCAATAAAGAAAAGGGAATTTCTTTATCCACGGTTGCTTTTTTAACTATTATAGGCGCGATCATTGCCGACACTCCCAATATTAAAAGCGTGTTGGATATGTTTGAGCCGATTATATTCCCCATGGCCAGACCGGCGCTTCCCTTAATGCCGGCCAGAGTACTAACAATCAATTCCGGAAGGGAGGTGCCAAAGGCAACAATTGTCAAGCCAATAAAAAAAGTTGATAAACCGAATCGCCTGCCTATTGAAGAAGCGCCATCTACCAGTATATCAGCTCCCTTTATCAAAAAAACAAACCCAAGTACAAATAAAGCAATTTCTACTGTCATTTATGTTAATGGTTAATTGTTAATGGTTAATTGTTAACTGTTAATGGTTAACTATGCCTCCTTATAATCATCGGCCGCGCCTTCGCTTGGTGATTTTGTTTTTTCATCGTCAGCCGCATTTACTCCCAGTTCCGCTTCTTTTTTCTTGCGAATCTCTTCGGCAAAATCTATTGCTTTCCCGGAACGGCTGTCAACTACTCCGCCGGAGTATATATTGATATCACTTGGTAATCCATGGCTTGCAAGATTATGGCTGTGTCCGGCCGCGCCTTTGCCGGGCGCGCTTACCGTACTCCCGCCGCCATGTGAAATCTGTACCGGCTGTGTTGACCCTTTCTTTTGAGGAACAGTGGTAGATTTTGTCTTTTTTTCTTGTTTTTGTCCGGTTCCGGCTCCAATGCCGGCTGCTGCCTCGTGCTCTACAGCATCAACCGACGCTTTCCCGCCGCCAGGCGTATTAGCCGAGGCTGAACTTTCATCGATGCTTATGCCTGTTTTCATTTCTTCACCGCCAACCGTTGCCTGGTGTTTTATGCCTTCTATCCCTAAACGATCGGAATAAGCCGCTCCACCTTCTTTTCGCTCTTTAATTTTCTGCGCCCCCATCTTGATATCTTTCGCCATATTCGCCGACTGAGTGCTGGCGCGAACATTCCTTAAGGCATCTTCTGGTAAAATTCCTTCTTCAGCCGGAGGTTCAAAATAATGATAAGTCGCTGCCCGGGCAATATCGCCGGCATCTTTATATTTCATGCCATGATCACGAACTAATTTTTGTTTAATTTGTTTGCCGGACAAACCCCTGCCGCCAGCCTTAGCCACCATTTTCGCCACCATTTCTTTGGTTTCTCTCGCCTTTATTGCCTCACCGCTTCTTGTCTTAAAGGTTGACTTTCCTGTATTCTGCATCATTTTATCCCACTTAACGTTAGACACCTTATTGGAAAATCCAACCTTTCCGCCGGTTATCCGCGTTTTATCCGCGTGTTTTGTAAAACCATAATTGCCAAATGTCGGCGGTTTGCCGCCTTGCGTCTTTGGATTTTGACTCATGCCAATTAAATTTCCCAGGCTACCCATATATTTATTACTTAATATTAAGCTGCTTCTCGCTATTCTTTTTCACGGGCGGAAGCTATAATTGCGTTAATTATATTTCTTCTTTCTTCTAACTCTTTTTCATTGGTATTATCTTCAGAAGCCGGCATTAATTTTTCTTTTAGCGCGTCAATAATCTTGCGTACGTCATCATATTTCAATTTTAAATCCTTTTGCAAATGTTTGAATAAATTATTCTCAGTAATTTTACTACTTAAAGCCTGCTCTTTAATATATTCATAAACTTCATGGTTAATAATATCTTCATCCATTAAAGTTCTAAACTCTTTATGAGTATTCTTCCAAAAAAAATTCTCACTAACATTTTCTTTAAACTTTGTAGCGCTAAAATCCTCCAACTTATCTACTTTTTGATTTGTCATATTTTTTACTTGTTACTAATTACTTTGAATTATGAAATTCTTAATTTTTAATTTTTCATTATTTATATCTAACCGCCTCCATGGCGCTGATCTTGGCCGCGCGCCGGGCCGGATAAAAACCGGTTATCAGGCCGACAATAGTGGAAAAGGAAATAATAGTAAATACAAACCACCAGGGCGTGGCAAAAAGATCTACTTTTTCCCCGCCCATGGCGCTGGCTAATATATTTATGGCGTAATTAAAAACCTCGCCTCCAGACATCCCGATAAATATCCCTCCTAATCCGCCGATAAAACCAATGATCACTGATTCAGCCAAAAACAAAGTCCATACATCCAGACTGGTCGCCCCCAATGCCTTCATTACGCCAATCTCCTGGGTCCGCTCCAAAAGCGCGATAGTCATGGTGTTAAACATTCCTATAGCTGACACAATAAGCGCAATTACGCCAAAAGAAGCAAGAACTATCTGAACGATCTTGAAGACCTGATTGGCTTGTTCAATAATGTCAGATAAGGCGCTCACGATATAACCGCGCTCAATTATCGCCTCCCGGGTGATGTTTAGGCTTTCTTCGCTTTCTACTTTAACTTTTATCTTGGAATATTTATTAAAACCAAGTTCCTGGCCTAAAGATCGGGGCAAAAACGCATAATTGGAATTTTCTTCTTCAATAATACCAACGACCGTGAACCCGCCTTCTGCTTCAATAAAACTCCTGGCAATACTTCCCTTGTCATTATCATCTTCATCAATAAAAAAAACAAAATTTAACTTTTTATTAAATATTTCTTCATCGCTAACATTGAACAGCTGTAAAGCTGATGATGACAGTATTATCTTCTTATTATCAGCATCTTCATCTTCGTAAAATTCGCCTTTCTTTATTATCGTTCCGTCCAAACGGAAATAATCCCGATCCGCGAAATTAGCGGTCAGCTCGGTCGCGATATCATCAATACTCACTTGCGCCTGCGTTGTTACCAATGGACTTACTTTATCAACCCCGATCATACCCTTAATATCAAGCAGCGAATCATCCGAGAGTTTTATATTTTCCAGATCACCGGTACTAATGTCCAGACTTAATAAAGCGTCAGAGGTGGTAATTCTATCCAAAATAAACTGCTGAATACCGTATCCAAGAGATACTAAAAAAAGAATCGTGCCAATACCAACGCTAATACCGAGAATTGTTAAGAATGTCCGCGACCGGTTGGTCCTGAACATACGGGTAGACAGCCTTAAAATATCGGTTACCAGCATATTTTATTCTTTATTACTCCCATTATTATCATTGTTTTGATCTTTTTCATATTCTTCGGCCACGTCGGATATAAATTTAGTAACTTCGGGTGAAATTCTGTTTAGCGCCTTTTCTGATTCAACAGCCAGATCTTCAGCTTCTTTTATTTCTTTTTCCAGCTCTTCGGACTTGCCCGTTGCCGCGCTAACTGCTTTTTCAACTGTGTCAAACGCTGCGCCGGCCTGGGCCAATCGCGCCGCTTCTTCACCGGATAAATACAGCTTATTGTCTTTTGCAATGCCTTCCTTGTCCGCCAACTTGTCCGCCAAAGCTTTAGCGTCGGTGGAAGCCTTGGCGGAGGAGGATTCCTTGTCCGCCGTCTTGTCCGCCGTCTTGTCCTCCAAAGCCTTAGCGCCGGTGGGAGCTTCAGCTGAGGGGGTGGCCGGTTTGTTTTGCTGGGCCGCGATATTTTTCTCAACCGCAGACAGCCGTGATGATGATTTTGGATCTTCCTTGTCTTCAGGTTTGGCGGCTGCTTTTATTTCATCCATGCTAATTTTCTGCACAATCCCAAATCCAAGAATCAATATCAATTCCAGTTCTTCGGTCATGGCTTTGGCTGTTTTTGAATTCAAGCCAACGCCGCCTGTTTTAAAAGACTTATCAAGCTGCTTAAAAAAACCGTTCTTTTGCAGCACTCCGACTAAACGATCCTTTACGGCTTGCCGCAGCCTATTGATCTGCGCTTCATCCAAATTTTTATAATATTTATAATAGCACGCGCCCAATAAATACCAGGTTGCTTTCTTGGCCTTTTCGCCATCATTAAGCTTTTCGTGTTTGCCTTGCTCGTCTTTTCGTTTACGCTCTTCCTGATAAATATAATACGCGGTACGAATTATCCGATTAACCCGCCTTAATATTTTCTCGGCTGTCCGCACGTCAAAGCCAACCCCGTTTTCCATTGAATTTTTTCTAAGTATGCCAAAAAATTCTTCCTGGCTGATCGTCCCCAGCAGCCGCCGTTGAATCACATCTTCCAATATTTTTGTTTCTTCCATATTACGGCTGGAAATAAAATGATGGGCAAAGGCTTTGGCCTTATAGGGCATGATCAAAATATTTATTTGTTCCGGAGTCAGGCCGTGATAGGCGCGCATCAAATCGTTGATTTCAGCAGTCGGCGATTTTGGCGCCAATTCGCTTTTGTCCTTTTTCTTCTTGTCCCGGTTGATCACTTCTCTGGTGATTATCCCGTCTTTCATATAGAATATCCGGTCGCCATGGGTCAAATATTCAGGATTATGAGTAACCAGGATTATAGTCTTCTTCTCTTTTTCATTAAGCTCTCCAAGAATGTCCAGCACGTTCTTGGCTGATACTGAATCAAGATTACCAACAGGCTCATCGGCTAATATTATCTTTGGATTGTTAACAATTGATCTGGCAATACCAATGCGCTGCATTTGTCCGCCGGACAATTCGGTAGGATTTTTTTTAGCTTGTTTAAGTATGCCAAAACGCTCTAACAGCTGCCTTCCCCACTTATTGCGCTTGCCCTTGCTGATATTAATAAATAATTGCGGTAAAACCACGTTATCAAGCACGCTAAGGCTGACAATTAAATTATATTGCTGATAGATCATTCCGACCTGGCTGCGGTGATACATGGCAAAATCATGTTTGCTCATGGTTGATATATCATGGCCGGAAACAACCATAGAGCCGGTATCCGGTTTTTCCAAACCGGCAATTACATTTAACAGAGTTGACTTGCCGCAACCGGAAGGACCGAATATAATAATAAATTCTTCCGGATAAATGTCAAAACTAACATTTATAAGAGACTGATACTCATTATCTTTTCCCCTATTATAGGTAAAATTTAAATTGTTAGCCTTAATCAGAGATTCCATAACTAAGATAACAGAAAACAGACAGCGGATAACAGATTTTGTTAATCTGTGGTCTGTGGTCTGTGGTCTGTTTACTAATAATATTATACCATAATTAGCCTGAAAAATAAAAAAAATCGACACTTGCCGATATTAGAAACTATTTATAGTAATTCAATTCGCGGTCTTTACATCCCCTCGTACTCTCGCATGGTTAATTGTGACTCTACTTGCTTTACTGTTTCAATAACAACCGCCACTACAATTAAAAGTGAAGTGCCGCCAAGCGCCAGGGCCTGCATATTGGTTATCGCCCGTAATGCCAAAGGAAGGACAGCGATTAAACCCAGGAATAAAGCGCCGACAAGAATGATCTTGTGGGTGGTATTGGCTAAATACTCGCTGGTATGCCTGCCCGGCCGAATCCCGGGAATAAACCCGCCTTGCTTTTGCAGATTTTCGGCAATTTGATTGGGATGAAAAATAACTTCGGTATAGAAAAAAGTAAACGCAAAAACCAGGATAAAATAAATAATTCCGTAAAAAATTTGATTATTAAACAGCTCAATTGTCCACTGAGCCAGAGAGGCGATCCAGGCAGTGCGCGCCTGGATAAAAAACTGGGCGATCATTGAGGGGAACAGCACTACGGAAATGGCAAAAATGATCGGAATTACTCCGGCCATATTCACCCTGAGCGGCAGATGAGTGCTGGTGCCGCCATACATCCGGTTTCCTCTTATCTGCTTGGCGTATTGAACCGGAATATTTCTTTGCGCTTCGGTAATTACCACTACTCCCACAACCGTGAGAATCGCGATAAAAATAAAGCCAACTAATAAAAATAACTGGGATTGGTCAAATGTAACAATGATCTGCTGAATAGCTTGCGGCAAACCGGATACGATACCGGCAAATATCAGCAAAGAGATCCCATTGCCCACTTTTTTCTCGGTTATTAATTCCCCGATCCACATAAGAAATATGGTTCCGGCGGTAATTACAATAACAATCCCGAGTAATTCCAAAGAGCTGATATCGCCCAAAATAGCGGTTGAGGAGCGCCTAAGGATGGTAATCATGCCAAAGGCCTGCATCGCCGCCATCGGAACAGTCAGCCACCGGGTCCACATATTGATCTTTTGCCGGCCGGCTTCTTCTTTTTGCATCTGTTCCAACTTAGGCACGATCATGCCCAGCAGCTGAAAAATAATTGAGGAAGTAATATACGGGGCAATACCCATCATCACGATTGAAAAATTCTGCATACTGCCGCCGGAAAAAATATTTAAAAGGCCTAAGATCTGATTGCCGGAAAAAAAATCCTTTAACGCGACAACATCCACGCCCGGTACCGGAATATGGGCGGCTATACGAAAAATAACCAGCATTGCCAGCACAAATAATATATTTTTCCGCAAATCCTTAGCCTTCCAAATTTGTATTAATTTATCTACTACCATTTAAAATTACCATTTTATGAAATTATTCCTTTCATTTTCTCTACCTGAGCCTTGGCCGACTCGCTCATTTTAATATCTTTAAACTTAAGTTCTTTTCTTAATAATTCCCCGGTACCCAAAAGCTTAACGCCTTTGTCTATTGTATCAATTATCCCTTTGCTTTGCAAAACAACGGGGTTAATTGTTTCCTTGTCTTTAAAAAACTTATTAATAACGCTTAAATTCAGCACTTGATCTTTTGGCTTATGTGATTTAAAGCCCCGCTTCTTCGGCGTTCTAAGCAGTACCTGCTTCATTCCCAAGCGCTTTAAGTTAGATACCCCTGATCTGGCATTTTGCCCTTTAAGTCCGCGCCCGCTATAAGTCCCCTGGCCGGCGGAATTACCGCGGCCGATTCTTTTTCTTTTTCTGGCCGCCCCTTTAGCGGATTTAATTGTATGTAATGATAAAGACATATTTATTTTACTGTCTTGTTACTATTAGTACTTTTATTATCTTTTTTATCTTTATTTGGCTTGTCTTTCTTTACTTCAACCTTTTTAATATTATCCAGAGCTTCTATCGTGCATTTAGCGACATTAACCGCGTTATTGGTGCCCAGTATTTTACTGGTAATATTTTTTATTCCTGACAACTCTATAATAATACGCACCGCGCCGCCGGCAATTACACCCTTGCCCTTGCGCGCCGGCTTTAACAGTATTTTAGCCGCTCCCATTTTGTGGTAGATCTCATGCGGTATCGTCTCGTTAACGATCGGCGCGTCAATTAAATTCTTCTTAGCCTGGTTTACCGCCTTGGTGACCGCGATGGTTACGTCAGCCCCTTTGTCAAGGCCAACGCCGATTTTTCCTTTTCTATTTCCCACTGCCACGCAAGCGCGAAAACGCATCCGCTTTCCGCCGGCCATTACGCGCGTAACTCTGGCAATATCCACAATACGCTGTTCATACTCATCAGCCGGTTTTTCACCCCGCCGGCCCCTGGCCTGTCGCCTGGCTGCCTGCTTTTTGGCGTAAACGGTTTTATTGCCCTGAGTTTTCGGCCCAGCAGCCGAACCGCCGGAGCTGGTATTATTTTTTTTGTTTTCTTCTGCCATATGATATTATATAATTCATAACTTACGCATTTGCTTATTTATAAGTATAAGCATTAACTAATTAAAATGCGCAAGTCCTATAATTTTTAAATTTTAAGTCCGCTCTCGCGAGCCGCTTCAGCTATTGCCTTTATACGGCCATGATATTTAAAACCGCCCTTGTCAAACACAACTGATTTGATCTTTTTGCCTATTGCCTTTTTGGCAATTAGCTTGCCCAATTCCGCGGCCGCCTCTTGCTTGCTGCCTTTCTTTGCCTTAAGCTCTTTAGTGCTCGCGCTAACAATAGTTTTTCCAACATTATCATCAATCAATTGAACATACATGCCAATATTAGAACGATAAACGCACATCCGCGGCCGGACGGCGGTACCAGAAATCTTAGCCCTTACCCGGGCATGCCGCCTGATCCTTTTTATTCTTTTTTCACTATTTTTATCCATAGTATTTATAGATTATTCTCCCTTAGCCGCGGCTTTGCCTTCTTTGCGGCGAATTATTTCATCAATATACTTAATTCCCTTGCCTTTGTAGGGCTCGGGCTTTCTTACTTTTCTTATTCGCGCGGCTGTTTCACCGACCAATTGCTTATCAATGCCGCTAATAGTAATCGCGTTACCTTCTACCTGAGCACTAATGCCTTTTGGCAAAGGAAAATCAACCGGATGGGAATAACCGACATTTAAGATTATTTTCTTGCCGGCTAAAGCAACCCGGTAGCCTACTCCAATAACCTCAAGCTTTTTCTCATAACCTTCGCTCACCCCTGCTACCATATTATTTATCAAGCTGCGATACAAACCCCAAAAAGCCCGCTCTTTTTTAACTTCCGGACGCTTTACGCTAACGCTTATAATTCTATCTTTTATCTCAACTTTAACCAAATTATGCAGTTCTTGCTTAAGCTCGCCCTTTTTACCCTTAACCACGATAAAATTATCCTGAATTTTAGCTTCAGCTCCTTCTGGCAATTCAATTGGCAATTTTCCTAATCTAGACATAAATTTTTTTAATATATTTCACAAATCACTTCTCCGCCAAGGCCTTTTTTTCGCGCCTCTTTATTGGTCATTAATCCGCTTGGCGTAGAAATGATCGCCATTCCTAAATTATTAAGCACTTTGGGTAAATTATCTTTTTTGGAATACACTCTAAGGCCTGGCCGGCTGATCCTTTTAATACAGCTTATACAGGAACGGCCACTCTTCTTATATTTTAGAATTAGCTTTAATTCATCAAAAACCGAACTTTTATTCTTTTCGCCTTTCCCGGTAAGTACTTCCGCGTCCAGAATCCAGCCTTCTTTCTTTAAAATCCTGGCAATTTCAAATTTGATCTTGCTCATTGGCAAAACCACTTCCTGCTTCTTGACTGCCGAAGCATTTCTAATCCGTGTTAACATGTCAGCGATTGGATCTGTCATAATATTATTTTATGTTTACTAATGTTATAATTTATATTCGTATATTCCGTCCGCCCAGGGCGGATAGCGGCGCTTTTCCCGCTAGCAAAAATAACTACCATGAAGACCGGGTAACTCCGGGCAAATCTCCATTCTCTGCCAACTCCCTAAAGCATATCCGGCACAAATCAAAGTCTCTTATATAGCCGCGGTTGCGGCCACAGCGCCAACAG
The DNA here is from genome assembly GCA_023137275.1 of Candidatus Parcubacteria bacterium. Lineage (GTDB taxonomy): Bacteria > Patescibacteriota > Patescibacteriia > Patescibacteriales > UBA12075 > JAGLNE01. The sequence continues at coordinate 19,625 of JAGLPO010000007.1, forward strand.
CGCCGAATGGTCCGGGTAGAATACTTGGGGGTTCTTTTTGCCTTGGCAATTAATGCTTTTCTCGCCATCTTATTATATTATAATTATTTATTATTTATTTTCTTTATTTTTAAACGGAAAACCCATTAGCTTAAACAAGGCCAATCCTTGTTCCTTTGATTTAGCGCTGGTTGCCAGACATACTTCCAGTCCAAATACATTTTCCACTTCATCTACCTTGATCTCGGGAAAGGCCGTATGTTCTTTAAAGCCGACTGTCATATTGCCGTTACGGTCAACGCCCTTTTTGGAAATACCGCGAAAATCGCGGACTCGCGGAAAAGAAACGTTTATCAGCTTGTCAACAAAATCATACATCCGCTTTCCCCTGAGGGTTACGGCCGCGCCGATTGTCATGCCTTCTCGTATTTTAAAAGATGAAATAGATTTTTTTGCTTTTGTCAAAATCGGCTGCTGGCCGCTAATGCGCTTTAATCCGCTGGCTACCGCTTCAATGTATTGCTTTTCTTTGTTATGCCGGCCAAAACCAACATTAATAACCACTTTGGTAAGCTTTGGCGCTTCCAAATCATTTTTATATCCGAATTGCTTTTTTAATTTCGGAATTATATGTTTTTTATATTGTTCTTGTAATTTCATATTAGTTTGCTTCCACCGAGCTTTAGCTCAGGGTTCTGGATGCTTTAGCATCCATATTGATACTATTCAATAGTTTGTTTACATTTTTTACAAACCCGATATTTTTTCTTTTTTCCGGTCTTTTCCGATTTTACGGTTTTGTATCCAATACGGCTCGGTTTAGAGCACTTGGGGCAAACCAAAATCAAATTTGATATTGACATTGGCGCCGGAAACTCAATCCGCTGCCCTTTCTCGCCTTGCTTTCTGGGCCGCATATGCTTGATCAATAAATTCAAACCCTCAACACTGGCTTTTTTACGGCTGGAAAAAACCTGCAACACCTTCCCGGTCTTACCTTTATCCTTGCCTGCTAATATTTTAACTTTATCACCTTTCTTAATAGTCATTCTTTTCTCGTAACGCGTAACTCATAACGCGTAACGTAAAATATTTTAAATAAATAATTTTTAAGTTTGGGCATTTTGATGTCTTGCCCAAGACTTTTTTTACTTTTGGGGTAAAACTTCTACCCCATTTTTCAATTTAGATTCCAGTAAATATTTTTTTAGGAAAAACAACCCACACTCTAACTTATTTTTTTTATCACTCCATTACGTACAAATACAGGATCCCCTATTTTAAATTTTGACTCTAAATAATTTTCCAGTAATACTTTTCCATCTTCTGTTGCATAAAAAAATCTTTTTATTTGTTTTTCAGAATCTTCTATCCCTAAAATTCCTTCCTGTTTATTTATTTCAACTATTCTGCCGTTAAAACTCGTTATGGATGGTGTAATTTCATACAACCTAATCATCTTACCTACCTCCTTTAAAAAATGTGCATTTAATTTCTATTTTCTAGATTATTACACAGTGCAATAATCAAAAGTTAAAAATCAAATTACGAAATGAAATTATGTATTTTAAGTTACGAGTTATGAGTTACACGTTACGAGTTACGAGTTTCAAGACCTACAAAACTTCCGGCGCCAGACTGGCGATCTTAAAAAATCCTTTGCGCCGTACTTCGCGGGCGATCGGGCCGAAAACACGGGTGCCTCTGGGCTCTTTTTTTTCTTTATCCAAAACAACACAGGCATTATCGTCAAAACGTAGGTAAGTGCCGTCTTTACGGCGGGTCTCTTTTTTACTGCGGACCAAAATACAATGAATAACATCACCCTTTTTTATGGCAGTATGCGGAACTGACTCCCTTACGCTGGCAGTAAATATCTCGCCTATTCGGCAATAGCGCTTCTTATAGCCGCCCAAAACCCTGATGCACTTTACTCGGCGCGCCCCGGAGTTGTCTGCTACTTTTAATTTTGATTCTACTTGTATCATTTTAGTTGGAATAAATTACTCGCCATTTCTTATCCTTTGATAGTGGCCGGCATTCAACAAAATTAACTTTATCACCCTCTTTATACTGATTCTTTTCATCATGAACCTTATATTTCTTGCTTACAGTATATCGTTTTAAATACTTGGTATGCTGTTTCACTCTATCAACCTTAACTACAATGGTTTTATCCATTTTATCGCTCACGACAATACCGTTAAATTTCTTCTTTATAACAGTTGATTTCTTGTCTTGCTTATTTTCTTTTTTCTCTTCCATATATATTTATAAACACTAATTAAACGAATTATAACGAAAGAAACGAATTATACTTCATAACCTTAGCTCTTAATATCTTTCGTTGTTTTCGTAGCCTTTCGTTTATTTTGTGTATTATTTAATAAAGTAAGGCATCGCGAAATAGTCTGCCTGACTTTCCGGATCTGCCGTATATCTTTTAACTGCTTATTGGCATCCTTAAATCTAAGATCCCGCAACTTATCCCTTTGTTCGCTAAGAATCCTATGTAAATCACTTGTCTTTTTCTTTTTTAATTCCTTCAACTCCATAGTTACAAATTACTTATCTTTTACAAATATACAAATAATTAATTTTAATAAATTCTGTCGTCTGCTGTCTGTTTACTGTTGTCTATTTAACAACAAACCTACACTTAACCGGCAATTTATAGGCTGCCAGTTCCAATGCCTTTTTAGCCATTTGCTCTTCAATACCGTCCATTTCAAACATTATCATACCAGGCTTTACCACAGCCACATAATGGTCAACCGCGCCCTTGCCTTTGCCCATCGGAATTTCACCGCCCTTTTTAGTTACCGGCTTGTCCGGGAATATCCTAATCCACAACTTGCCGCCTCGCTTGGTATACCTTGTTATGACGCGGCGGGCCGCCTCAATCTGACGACTGCTAACCCAATGGTTGCTTTGCGACTTTAACGCGTAGCTGCCAAAACTAATAGTAGCAAGCCTGGTGGCTTTACCGCCTCTTTTGCCTTTGTGGGATTTGCGGTATTTAGTTTTCTTTGGCATTAACATAGTTTTTTTATTTACTTTCGTTTACGTTTGTCCGGCGCGCCAATTACCTGTCCGCTCACTTCTTTTTCCTTGTCAAACTTATCTCCTTTATATATCCATACTTTAATTCCAATAGCTCCATAAGTGGTGCCGGCGCAGCCCCGGGCATAATCTATGTCAGCCCGCAAAGTGTGTAAAGGCACTTTACCAAAAGACAAGGTTTCGGTTCTGGCTATTTCCACGCCATTCAAGCGTCCGGCCAGCTGTACCTTTACTCCAAGCGCTCCGGCCCGTTCAACCCGCGACAAGGCTTGCTTCATTACGCGCCGAAACGGCATCCGCTTCTCAATATCCATGATCATTGCCTGAACAATGATCTGGGCGCTTAAATTGGGCCTGTCCACTTCATAAATATTCAAATTAATACTGCCCGGCTTATAATTCTTTAAAAATTTCGCATGGATAGTCTTTTTTAAATCATCAACCCCGGTTCCGCCCCGTCCGATAATAAGGCCCGGCTTGGCGGCATATATGCCAACACTGATCTTATCAACGTGCCGCTCAATTTCCACCCGGTCAACTCCGGCTTCCTGCAGTTTACGCAAAATAAACCTGCGGGTTTTAATATCCTGCTCAACTTTGCGCGCGTAAGCCTGACCCATATCAAACCATTTTGACGGCCATTTTTTAGTTACACTGATCCTGAATATTTTTGGATTAATTTTTTTTCCCATATTTTTTTATCCGGATTTACGCCGAAATATTTTATCAACAAAACCTTTTCGGCCCTTTCCTTCAATTAACGTATGTTTTCCTCTGCCCTGGCCGCGAGGATCAATAATTTTCTTTCCTTTCTCGTCAGCGGGCTTTTCCTCGGTTTTTTCTTTATCATCTTTGCCGCTTACTTTTACTCCTTCGGCTTCCTTGAGCCTGGCTCCCATCTTAACCGGCTCTTCAATCTTTTGCTTTTTTAACGCCTTTTTTCCGCTTTCCACTAATTCACTAAGCACCAGATCAACATGGCTGGTGCGCTTGCGAATCGGCGTTGCCCGGCCCCGGGCCCGCGGTTTCCAGCGCTTAAGAGTAGGGCCTTCGTCTACTCTGATCTCTTTAATATATAAATTATTCTCTTCTATTTCAAAATCGTGCTCAGCGCTGGCAATAGCCGAAGCCACCAGCTTGTTGATCGGCTTTACGGCCTGCTTGTTTATAAAGGTTAACTGATCCCTGGCCTTATCAACTGATAAGCCGCGAATTACGTCCGCAACCGACCGCATCTTGCGGGGTGAAATCCGAACATATTTAGCTTTGGCTTTAATTTCCAT
>JAGLPO010000070.1 GCA_023137275.1 Candidatus Parcubacteria bacterium
AAAAATGTTTGGTGCGTAAGGTGAGTTACTAATGTATATTATAATAAAAGGCTTGAATTGTCAATTTTTTTGTATTGGCGTAATTTTACAATTACGCAGGATGTAAAATAAAATCGCGAATTCTTGCCAAATTTAGCTAAAGATGGTAGTATTATAGTGGAATTAAAGATTTAAGATCCCCACAAATTACAAATCAAATCACAAATAAAACAAATAAAAATTTGTAGTATTTGTGAATAAAATTTGTTGATTTGTGGGATTAATTTTATATGCCAAAAGAATTACCCAAGGCTTACGAGCCGCGAAAGTATGAAGACAAAATTTACAAGACCTGGGAAGAGTCCGGGTTTTTTAATCCGGATAATTTAAGCGGTGAACCGTATTCAATAATGATGCCGCCGCCAAATGTTACCGGTATATTACACCTGGGGCATGCTCTGGAAAATACATTAATGGATATAATGGCCCGCTACCAAAGGATGAACAACAAAAAGACCTTGCTTTTACCAGGCACGGATCACGCCGCTGTGGCAACCCAGGCAAGAGTTGAGAAATTATTAATAAAACAAGGAATAAAAAATCCGCGCCAGGAGCTCGGGCGGGACGAGCTGCTTAAAAGAATCAGAAAATACGCGGATGAGAGCAAATCAACAATAATCAAGCAGATAAAAAAGATGGGTACAAGCTGTGATTGGAGCCGCCTGGCTTATACTTTTGATGATAAAAGATCTGAAGCGGTTAACAAAGTATTTGTCAGAATGTATAAGGATGGTTTGATTTATCAAGGGCACAGAGTAGTGAACTGGTCGGTTAAGGGACAGTCAACCTGTTCTGATGATGAACTTGAACATAAAGAGCAAAAAACAATTCTCTATACTTTTAAATATAGCAAGGATTTTCCAATTGCCATTTCCACCACTAGGCCGGAAACTAAATTTGGGGATACGGCCGTGGCTGTTCATCCGGATGATGCAAGGTATAAAAAATATATAGGTAAAATATTTACTGTTAATGTTGGAGCCAAAAAACCGCTTAATATAAAAATCATTGCAGACAAGGCGGTTGATTCGGAATTTGGCACCGGGGCGGTCGGGGTTACTCCGGCTCACAGCCAGATTGATTATGATATGTATGAAAAACATAAGCTGGATTTAGTGCAAGTGATTGGCGAGGATGGCTGCATGACAGAAGGGGCCGGCAAAGAATACGAAGGTTTGAGCGTTGATAAGGCCCGTGAAAAGTTTGTTGCCTGGTTAAGGCAGGAGAAATTAATAGAAGCTGAAGAGGAAATTACACACAATGTGGGTACTTCTGACAGGTTTGGCGATACAATAGAGGTTTTGCCAATGAAGCAGTGGTTTGTAGCAGTTAATAAAGAAATTCCGAATAAGGATAAATCTCTTAAGGATCTAATGCGTGAGGCAGTCGCGAGCGGGCTTAATGGAGACAAAAAAAAGAAAATAAATATTACTCCGGATAGATTTAACAATCAGTATTATCATTGGATAGACAATTTGCGTGATTGGTGCATTTCCCGCCAGATCTGGTGGGGCCACAGAATTCCGGTGTGGTATAAAACAGACGGCAGACAACAGACGGCAGACGGCAGTAATATTTATGTTGGCATTGAGGCGCCGAAGGAGAAATATAATAAGGCAGTTTTACTTCATGCCTGGGATTCAAAGCCTGATGCTGCTTTTTTTCCATGGCTTAAGCAGAAATTTGAATCAAGAGGAATTGAGGTGCTAGCGCTTGCTTTGCCGAATTCTAAAAATCCAAATTTTAATGATTGGTTAAATGAGTTTGAAAAAATAAAAACCGATGAACAGACAATTGTGATTGGTAGATCCCTGGGCGCAACCTTGGCGTTGGGAGCGGCGACAAGAGGCAAAAGAATGGGTAAATTAATTTCAGTTTGCACGCCCTTGGATAATCCTGCGATTCCGGAGTTTTTTAAAGAAATGGGCAAATTAGATTATAAGAAGATCAAGAATAATATAAAAGAATGTTCAGTAATTCACTCAAGTGATGATCCGTATATTGAAAAAAAGGTTTCTGAGAAATTATCTAAAGAGTTGGGAGTTAAAATGACAATAGTTGATAATGCCGGTCATTTTGCCGGTGGTAAATATGATGAAATTTTAGATGCATGTGGCTTGTGGACTCAGGATGAGGATACTTTGGACACCTGGTTTAGTTCCGGTCTTTGGACATTTTCAACCTTGGGCTGGCCCAGGGAAAGCGAGGATTTAAAAACATATCATCCAAGCTCCTGGATGCAGATGGGTTATGAAATACTTTTTTTCTGGATGGCGCGGATGATTCTATTCAGCACTTATGCTCTTGACGATATACCGTTTAAAAATGTTTATATTCATGGAATGTTAAGAAGCAAGGATGGAAAGAAGTTTTCCAAATCACTTGGCAATGGCATTGATCCGATTGAAATGAGCAAGCAATACGGGACTGATGCTTTGCGTTTGAGTTTAATTTTGGGTACCACGCCCGGTAATGATTCCAGATTTTATGAGGAAAAGGTTGAGGGCACCAGAAATTTGATTAATAAATTGTGGAATGTAGCAAGATATATCTTGCAGACAGCAGACAGCAGACAGCAGACAACAGACATTGATTTAAAAAATTTAACTGTTGCAGACCAATGGATATTAGCTAATTTTAATACGTTAATTGATAAGAATGTCACATCAGTAACAAAATTTTTAGATCGTTATGATTTTTCGCTTGCAGCAACGCTTTTGCAAACGTTTACTTTAGATTTTTTTGCGGATTGGTATTTAGAGGTTAGTAAGTTTGAAAAGAGTGAAGAAAAAGAAAAAATATTATTATATATTTTAAAAAATTTGTTAAAGTTGTGGCATCCATTCGTGCCGTTTGTTACAGAGGCTATTTGGCAGGAAATGGGTGAGAAAAAGTTTTTGATGGTTGAGAATTGGCCTAATAATTTAATGGATTATGGAAATGGTGATGATTTTGAGTTGATAAAGGATATAATTACCGCGGTTCGGAATGCGCGGGCGGAGAATAAGGTTGAGCCGGTGAAAAAAATTAAAGCCATAGTTTACGCCGGCAAGCAAAAAGAATTAATTAAGTCGCAAGCGAATATTATCAAAGGCCTGCGTACCGGGATTGAAGAATTGGAGGTAAAAGAGAAAGGAAAAAAGCCGGACAAGGCGATATTTGTTTCAGTGGGGGAGATTGAGATATATCTGATCGGCGCAATAGATGAAGAAAAAGAAAAAAAGCGTTTGAAAGATTCAATTGAGCGTCTTAAGCAGTTAATTAAAATAACAGAAAGCAAGTTGGATGATAAGAATTTTGTTGAGCGCGCCCCAGAACCGATCGTTAATAAAGAGCGTGCCCGGCTCAAAGAATTTAAAGAGGAAGTTAAGAGTTTAGAGGAACAGCTGGCACGCAATATATAACAAAGGCTAGATAGAATATAAAATTTTAAATGAAAAACCCCGGCCCCCTCTTGAGATAATGAGGGGCCAGGGCAAGATGCGGGGCTACATGCCCCAGATACAGCATTTTTTTAATCCTTTTTTAAGATCACAGAATTTGATACAGCCATAAGGAATTCTGTTAAAGAATTCTTTGACCACGTCAATGTTGGGTAATTCCCGTTCTTCAAGAGCCGCCATTTTTTTTAGTATCAGGCAGGCGAGTCGGCGGCTTGGAAACTTTTTAAATTTATTTACAAGCCCCCCTATATATTTCCTTTCGAATTTTTCAAGAACATCCTCCTCATTAATAATTCTGAGAGTTTTTCTTTGAGATTTTGATAAAGAATCTGTTGACTCTTCCCGACAACCCTTTTTCGGTAAAGGAATATCATACCGGTTAACATCTAAAATAAGAAATGAATTTTCCCAAGAACCTCCCATTGGTCTGAAACCAGCTGAGCGGTTTACGTTAGGATCTTCAAGAAAGCAACCGCCAATATGTTTTTCTTTCAATCCTTTCTTGGAATAATTTCCAATGTCTCCAGTCCAAACATCTCCAGTAATGTATTCAATTACTCCTAATTTTTTCATGTGCAACCTCCTTGCCCCTCTTTTTATAGATGATTAACTTGAAAAGTATTTAATTATCACCTTAAAACATTATAATATATCATTTTTTTATATATTTGTCAATGATTTTTTAGTTATTTTTTAAATTATTTACTAACTTTAGCAAAAATATGGATTATTTAATTTCAAATGAGTTAATAAAAGCGGTTATAATTATCGCGATTTTTTTCCTGGGTTCTTACGCAATAACTTTTTTCATGACCATGCTGGAAAAGGCTACCGGCAAGAGTAAAACTGATTTGGATGATAAAATTATTGAAGCAACCAAGCTGTCAGTCAGGTATTTGGCAATACTTCTTGGTTTCTTTTTCGCTTTTCGCGGCTTTACCTGGACCTTGGCCATTAAAGACAAGGAATTTGGCTTTGCGGACATCTTTTTTATTTTAATTGTTCTGCTTGTCGCCTTTACTGTCAGCCGGATAGTTAAAACATTAATGAAGTGGTACATTAATAAGGATAAAGGAGTGGGGACTAACCAGACCATGCTTATTTTTGGCCGGAAAGTATTGTCCGGGGTGGTTTATCTGATAGCCGGCTTGATAATATTAGGGCAGTTTGAGATCCAGATCGGGCCGCTCTTGGCCGGTTTGGGAGTTGTTGGTTTGGCGATCGCTTTTGGGCTTCAGGAAACCATGACCAATCTGTTTTCCGCCCTGTTTATTGTGCTGGATAAATCAATTAACGTGGGCGACTGGATCAAGCTGGAAGACGGAACCAAAGCCTATATTGAGGATATTTCCTGGCGCTCGGTGCGTATCCGCACGATTGGCAACAATACCGTGATCGTGCCAAACAATAAATTTGTCTCTCAGAATATTGCCAGCTATGATTATCCGGCGCCGTCTTTTTATACATCAATTGGCGTTGGCGTGGCCTATGGCTCTGATTTGGAAAAGGTTGAGTACACTGCCATGCAGGCGGCCGAGAAAGTAATTAAAGATGAGGGAATAACAGATCAAGACAGTAATCCGATTATCAGGTATAAGAAATTCGGCGAATCCTCTATTGATCTTATCGTGATCGTTAAAGTTGATAAAGTGCAGGACGAGGGTAGGATCAAGCATGCCCTGGTTAAGCAAATAGCCAAAGATTTTGAAGCCGCTAATATTGAGATCCCATTCCCGCAGCGGGTTATTGAAATAAAAAAAGCTTAAAGAGTTTTTAAAACAAAATAATATGGAGTTTAAAGATTATAAACCTGACTCAAAGGTTTTGAGTAATCAGGATATATTAAAGAAAGACAAAAAAGATTTAGAAAAATGGAAAAATCCGGAAAGAGAGCCAGAAAGCACAATTAAGGTAATCCGTAATAGCGAAACCATGGAAATACCTGCCGAAGAAACAGCTAAAGAGCCAAAAATTAACCGGCGCGCTTTTTTAAAGTTGGGAATTGTGGCCGCTGGCTCGGCAGCAATTTCAAAAATTCCATTTTCTAAAAAATTGGAAAATTTTTCCAATAATAAAGAATTAACATCAAAAATTGATATGTCCGTTAATGAGCAGGCGCCTGAAATTAAAATTAAACAGTCGCTTAAAAAAGAAACATACGAACGCGAACATATGCTGCCCGAACAGATACTTAAAGAATTTGTTAAAACTTTTGAGAAAGAAAAAAGATTCTCACAGCAAATTCCCAGAGATATATTTTCTGATAATTTTTTTATCGCCCAGCAATTTAGTGAATCGCGATACAATAAAGAAGATGAATCGCACATGAAGGCCAGAGGCATTTTTCAAAATAGGGTAGAATCAGTAGTTGAAGTGAGTGAGTATTTAAGTGAATTGCAAGACAAGGGATTAATTAAGAATTATAACGGTCCGATAGATATAAGCCGGGAAACCGCGGAAAAAATGCACCAGCTGCTTGATAAGGATGATGATTATGGCCGGGCAACCGGAAAACTATATGATATATGTATGTGGGATCCGGACTATAAATATAATCCAGGCAATAAACGTTTTAAAAATAAAAGTATAACCGACACTCAAAGATATATTTACGCCCAATATATAGAAGGTCCGAAAGCCAGGCTTAAAAAACCTTCCGACTGGCTGCCTAGCACAAAACCGTATGTAAAAAACAATATGAAATTAATGCTGGAAATTTTAGCTATTCGCAAAGAATTCGAACTAGCCGGGCATGACCCCGGAGCGGATTTTGATGTGGTGGAGGTGCTTAGAGAAACTGACCGAAAAGAAAACAGAGGTAAAGATATAGTCGCGGTGGCAAAAGAATATTTAAAAGATAAAGGAATGATTGCTAAAATTTAAAAAAAATAAAATCTTAATCTATGTACAAAGCAGCTGAGCTGGAAAAAGTGAATAGCAGGAAAAATATATTTAACCGCGTCAGCCAGGGGCTTTTACATTTGGGCGGGTTTCTTGAGCTGGTTGTCATCCTGGTGGTTTGGATTTATTTATTTCAGAATCAAAAGATTTTAGGTGGTTTTACCCAGAATGAAATTATTACTTATATTATCGGCGGCAGTATTATTGGTATTTTTACCGGCTGGCTATTGCAAAGATTGATCGCTGAGGACCTAAGAAGCGAAAGATCTTATCTGCTTATTTATAAACCCATAAAATATTTATTTCATGTTTTGACCCACGGCTGGGCTAAAGTACTCTTGCCTTTCCTGACCGCCGTGGGCCTGTACGCGATCCTGGTGCTGGTATTTTCCGACCGTCTTATTATTAACATTGATCCGATAACGATTTCAATAATTGTGGCAATGATAGTGCTGTCGTTTCTGGTTGAATTTCTTCTGGCTTATTTGATCCGCTTGAATATTTTCTGGACCATAGAGTCAGACGGGCTTTATCGCTTGCTTATGCGTTTGAAAAAGCTTTTGGCTGGGAATTATTTTCCCCTGAGTATTTTGCCGGCCTTGTTTGTGAATATTAGTTTGTTTCTGCCTTTTGCCTATAGTTTTTTTGTCCCGGCTGAACTTTATCTGGGCAAGATTTCGCGTTCAGAAGCGATCCAAGGGCTGGGGATACAGGTAATCTGGATCATTATTTTGTTTGTGGCAATACAGACAGCCTGGATACGAATAGCCAATAAGTCCAGCCGGAATAGTAATTTGAGATAAGTTATTAAAAGAAGAATTATAAAAGGATGTGGATAACCATTTTAACCAGTTGGTTAAAATGGTCAAGATCGGCTAATAATAATTAAATTAATTATAGAAAATATATGAATGAACTTATAAATATAAAAGTGGTGCAAAAAGATTTTAATGGCGAGAAAAAAAGATTTGTTAATGCAAGGGAACTGCATCAATGGCTGGGAGTTGGAAAACGATTCGCTACTTGGATTACGGATAGGGTTAGTAAGTATGATTTTGTGGAAGATTTGGATTATTTTGTATCCATTCCCAATTTTGGGAATGGAGAAAAAGTCCTAAAATCAGGCAAAATCATTGATGCCAAAACAGGTCGGATTTTGCCAAAAGAATATGTTATCTCTGTTGATATGGCTAAAGAATTGGCAATGGTGGAAAATAGTGAAATCGGCAAAAAGGTTAGAAAATATTTTATCAGGGTTGAGAGTGATTTTAAAAAAGTAATGCGAATAGCTATATTGGATCCTAAAATTATCAATCAGCTAGCGAGCGAATTTGCAGAAACCAGAGAAGAAACTAAAGATTATAGAAAAGATTTTACTGATTGTATTAATAATTTTGTGGCAGTAAAAAATTATGGAACATATACGGATATGCTGTATGATTTTTTATTTTTAGAAAGAGCCAAGGAATACAGGAAACTTTTGAATTTGGCGAAAAAAGATTTTACAAGAAATTATATGTATGAAGAAATTTTATTAACCATTGGCGCTTTTGAAACCGGGCTGGCTGGAGAGATTGAAAAAGAATCCAAAAAATTAGGCAGGAAGTTAACCAAAAGTGAGTTTGCGAATGAATTTGATAAATTTGCTTCTCAGAAAAATTGGCTGGTGTATCAGAAAAGAGCAAGAAGAATAATGGCGACTTATGATAAGGAATTACGAGATATAAAGCATCCGAAATTGATTGATTATAAAAAGGAGTTTAGCCAAGAGGATATAAAAAAGCTTGTTGGATAAAAATAATTTTTTATAAAATGAAATATCAAACATATACAAAATATAAGCCGAGCGGGGTTGAGTGGATTGGGTATGTTCCGCTAGCATAAAATCTGGATCATTATTTTGTTTGTGGCAATACAGACAGCCTGGATACGGATAGCCAATAAATCCAGCCGGAATAGTAATTTAAGGTAATAATAAATGATTTTTTTAAGTGTTAAATCTGGATTTTAGATTATCAAAGATTAACATTTGGAAACTAAAAAATTATGTCAATAGAAACCATTGAAGGAGGGCTAAAAATGCCAGATAAAGAAAAAATACCGTTTATTGCAGTGGATATGGACAGGGCTACGCAAGAGGATTATCAAAGATTAGAAGAATTAGGGTGGACAAAAGGAACCGCGTCTGCTCATGGCGGGGAGATTATTTTTTTATGGGAGAGAGAAGGTGAGCCAGAGTTACCAGAGGATTTAGCCGAGAAAGTAATTGGTACCACTGAGGGCAAAATAGAGTATGCTCGACGCATTAACACTGATACGGAACGCGAATAGTTTGTTTATTAGACAGGGGGAAGTGTTAGCAATATTATTTTCCAAACTTCCCCTGTGACAAGTTATGCTTATAATTAAGAGAAAATAATATGGCAAAACAAAATAAAATTTGGCGGAAAAATTTTGAAGTAAAAAGGGCTCATTATCAAATAGCTACGCCGGCAATTTTTGATATGATGCATTATCAGCACATAACAGTTGGCAGGATAATTATGCGTGAATTAGTTTGGGTGCAAAAAGATTATGACAATATTGGATCATATGTTCCGATTGATCAATTGCGTAAATTAGTAGAAGCAACAATGGATGTGATACAAAAAAACCCCAGACTAATTGAAAATATACATAAAAAGACAATTGGTTATAATAGAAATTATTTTAATTACGCAAAAAGTATTTTAAAAATTAATTTAAGCCAATTATCAAATAGCCAATTATCTGAAATTTACGAAAAATTAATTTGGCATCAAAAAATAACTCATGGCTATGCTTTGCCCACGACTTGGTTTTTTGATTCTGACGGCGAAGATTTTTCTAAATTTTTAATTAACAAAATAAAAAAGATTATTAAAAAGCAAAAATCAAAGCTGAATTCTTCAGAAGTTTTTAGTCTGCTGACAACTCCGGAAATAAGCAGCATGGCAGTAAATGAAGAAATAGAATCATTAAAAATTTTACAAAAAATAAATAATAACAAAGAAGCAAAAGATATATTTTTACAGCATGATGTTGAAAAAATAGAAAATGATTTAAAAAAGATAGATGATAAATTAAAGAAAAAGATAATTGGCCACTATAAAAAATGGTGTTGGTATCCTTTTACTTACATAGGGCCTGTCTATGAATTAAATTATTATTTTAAAATTTGGTCAGGGCTGTTAAGAGAAAATATTAATATTGATAAGAATTTGGAAAAAATAAAAAATCAATCAAAGAAGATTAAATTGCAAAAAAAGAGAATAATCAAAGAATTAAAGATAGATTTTGCCACTATGCGCTTATTCAATATTGCTTCGGAAATTATTTATCTTAAATCATATAGAAAAGATTGTCTTTTTCACGGTATGTATGTTTTAGATAAAATATTGCGCGAGATATCTTCACGTTTTAATTTTTCTTTAAAGCAAGTTAGGTTTATGGCGGATTGGGAAGTTACGCCGGCATTAAAGAAAGGAGATTTTCCAGTTGATGTTTTAAATGAAAGAATAAAATTTAGTGTGTATTATCAGAAAGGAGAGAAAGGAGTTATTTATACCGGCGCAAAAGCCAGGCAATTTTTGTCTAAATTAAATATTGAAAAAATAAAAATAAAAAAGGTTGATAAATTGGAAGGAACCTGCGCTTGCCCGGGAAAAGTTGCGGGAGTGGTTAAAATAGTTAATTTGCCGGAAGAAATGGGAAAAATGAATCAAGATGATGTTATGGTGGCTCATACTACTTTTCCATCATTAGTGCCAGCTATGAAAAAAGCTATTGCTATTGTGACGGATGACGGCGGTATAACTTGCCACGCCGCTATAGTCGCGCGAGAGATGAATAAGCCCTGCGTTATTGGCACAAAGATAGCCACTCAAATATTAAAAGATGGCGACAAGATTGAAGTGGACGCGGACAAGGGGATTGTTAAAATTTTAAAAAAGCAATTATGAAGAAAGCAATATTCAAAATTTATGTTGAGGACTATAACGTGCCATTAAGTCCGTGGTGCATTATTAATGATAGAAGTTTTTCCTCGGATTTATCCGAATTAACAGGGGGAAAACAAGTTGACACTCTTTTGTTTTTTGAAAAAGATTTTGTTATTTGGGGGCCGAATGAAAAACAGTTTTTGGAAGTAGCTGATTATTTTGGCAAACGGATTGATAGAGATAGAAAATTTTTAAACGATATTTATAAAGGCCATTATGAAGCTTTCGGAAAAACAAGGAATTTAGCGAAAACATTAATAAAAGAAAATTTAAAAACAAAAACAAACAAAGAATTATATAAAATTTATCAAAATTGGCATAGCTTATTTGCTGAATGCTGGAAATGGTCTTTGGTTATACAATTTTTAGATATGGGTACCATTAGATTTTCAGAAAAGATAAAAGATGAGTTATTTGATAAATTAAAAAGGCTTGGGAATCCAGAAGTTGTTTTTAGTAAGCTGATTACTCCAATGAAAGAAACAGTTGTTAGCAAAGAGAGTTTGGCTATTTTAAAATTGTTAAAGAGGATACAGGCAGATAAAGGCGTTTTGAAAATATTTAAGCAAAGTAAAAATTTAGAAGAATTACCCGCTGGCTTACAGAGATTTTTAAGAAAATTAGCCAAAGATTATGGCTGGCTGCAATATTATTTTCTTGGCCCGCCGGCTGGAGCGAATTATTATTACGATTCAATCAAAAAGAGATTGCGTATTGATGCCGACAAAGAAATATCCAGAAAAGTGAGAGAAGAAGAGAGGCTGAAGAAATTTCAAAAAAGCGCTGTTAAATTATTTAATAGAGATGAATTGTATAAAATTAGAATGTTGCGAGAGTTTTCTTATCTTAAAGAAGCGAGAAAGGAAATTCAAGTTTATTATTTAAATTATGCAATGCATAATTGGTTTAGCGAAGTTGCCAGAAGATTTTATTGGTCCCCCTTGCAGGCAAAATATGTAACTAAAGATGAATACAAAGATATTTTATTAAATAATAAGGATCTTCTTGGCAGTAATTTATTAAATGAACGGTATAAATGTTGCGCCCACATATTATATAAAGGAAAAGTAAAATTATATACAGGCAAAAAAGCTCGAGAGCTTAAAAAGATGTTTATTCGCCAAAGGCAAGCTAAAACCAAAAATATTAAAGAATTGGTTGGTACTACTGCTTATCCCGGCAGGGTGAAAGGAGCAGTGAAAATAATAAATTCAGCCAAAGATTTAGAGAAATTTAATGATAATGATATATTGGTCAGCTTTTCAACGAATCCATCTTTAGTGCCGGCCATGAATAGGGCAGCGGCAATAGTAACTAATACGGGCGGCGTTACTTGCCACGCGGCTATTGTTTCTCGCGAATTAAGAACGCCTTGCATCATTGGAACTAACATCGCGACCAAAATTTTGTGTGATGGGGATTTGGTGGAAGTGGATGCGGACAAGGGGGTTGTTAAAATTTTAAAGAAAAAATAAATTATTTAAATAATGGTTATATAGAATGGAAAAAAAATTTAAAATCAAAAATATGAAGCTGCCAAAAAATTATAAACAAATTATTAAAAAATCCATTCAAGGAGAATGGTATTGTTTAGGCAAAAGGACAACTCCTCCGATTCTTATTTGGCTTAAAATGATAGCTCTTAGCAATGATGAAATGCAAAAATTGTATAATGCAAGAATGCCAGGAGTTGTTATTTGCCAAAAACCATTTACTGAACTTTATCTTCGCAGTGAGGATTATAGAAATATAGTTGAAAAAGCCACTCCAATATTATTTTCTATTGAAAAAATAAAAGAAAGATCAAAACAAATTAAATATTTAAGCAATAAAGCTAAAAAGCAGGCTTTACTTTTTTACCGTAATGATTTATATAGATTAACAAACAATGAATTGTTATCTATGTATAATGAAATGATATATCATTATACAAGACCGCTTCTTTACGGATTTGTAACTTGGTGCACGCAAGCATTTTCAGAAAACGCCATATCGATTATTAGAAAAAAAAGAAAAGAAATTAAAAAGTTGGGATTAGATGAAAAATCAGCCTTTGGTATTTTAGTTGCTCCTTGTAAACAATCGCTTTATACAAAAAAGGAAAATTTTTTAGATAAGCTAACTTATGAATTTGAAAAATCGAAAATCGTAAAATCGAAATCATTGAATAAAAAACAAATTAAAAATATTGCCCCTGCTTTACACAAAGCAATAATTGATTTTTTAGAAAAGTATCAATGGCTTGGATATGATTATAGCGGACCAGAGATGACCTACAAAGAAGTGCTTGAGATTATGATGAAAAGAAAAAATAAAAAAAATAAAAAATCGCCGTTAATTTCAAGAGATCATATTATTTGCGCTTGCAAATTAACAAATTCTGAAAAAAATATTTTTGACACATTTTCTATTTTAACCTATGTTAAAGATTTGCGTAATAGCGGAGATGATTTTGTTCATTTCTGTTTAATTAATTATTTTTTTAAAGAAATAGGCAGAAGATTTGATTTAACAAAAGAAGAAATACAGTATTTATGGCCAGAAGAATTAGAAAATATGTTAATTGGCAAAAAAAGATATACTAAAAAATATATTCAAAAAAAAGCAAAATGTTCAGTAGCGACTACCATTTCAGAAGATGGTTTTAAAAGATATAAAGTTGGCGAAGAAGCAAAATCGTTTGTAAAAAAAGTGATAAATTGTGAAATTCACAACCAAAAAATAAAAAAATTTAATGGGACAATAGCTTGCCCTGGTTTAATAAAGGCACGAGTAAAAATTGTTTATTCGTTTGATGAATTAGATAAAGTAAAATTTGGCGATATATTAGTTACACATATGACAAGTCCTCGTTTTATGTCAGCAATTAAAATATGCAGCGCTATAATAACAGATGAAGGCGGCCTTACTTGCCACGCGGCGATTATCGCTCGTGAAATGAACAAGCCCTGTATTATCGGCACGAAAATCGCCACCCAAGTCTTAAAAGATGGTCAATTAGTAGAGGTAGACGCTAACAAAGGAACAGTTAGGATTATTAAATAAAGTGATGCTTGTCCGCCTTGGGCAAAGGGATTTGGTGGAGGTTGACGCGGAGCAAGGAGTTGTTACTATCCTTAAAAAAGCAAAATAATATAAAATAATAGATGCAGGAAAGTTAATAATATCATTAACTATGCTGAATCAACATTTAATAAAAAAACTGATTACTACTTTATAGTTGATTAAATTCATGGAAAAAATAAAATATACATTAGGCAATCAAGATATTGATTCTTCTTTTATCACTCTTGAAATGACCTGGGCGGGAATGGATAATCCTAAAAATATAGACTTAATAGGTTTTCATTCGCCAAAGTCATTTGCGGAACTTATTAATGGCACAACTTTTAATTTTTATGTTCCTTGCAAGGAATTTCAGCCTTTTTCCAAAAGATGCGCCAAGCTGTGGCAGGTACCCATTTATTCAGACACTTTTGTTCAGTTCGTCGACCTTTGAAACGGCGAGTTGATGGAATTGTCTGGGGCTCATTTTTAGAGCTGTGTGGATACGCTTATGGTTGTAATAATAAATTTGCCGATATATTGATTCAGCCAGATGGCCGTCATTTTCCAATTGGTTGATATTCCCCAACTCTAATTTGAATTGCGAATAGAACGATTCCTGAAACGGATTTTCCCAAGGGCTGGATTTTTTGCTCATTGAAACTTTTACTCCGAGTTTTTCCAGAAAATTAGCATGTTCGTAAGATTGATATTCCGACCCCTGATCGGAATGAAAATATTCAGGCAGGCAATTTCTTTTTTTCATGGCATCCAGCACTGCCGATTTTACCAAAAAACGATTATGCCTTCTGGATATTGAGTGGCCGATGATTTCCCGAGTATAAACATCAATAATTGTAGCCAGATAGATGAAATTATCTTTAAATCTG
>JAGLPO010000071.1 GCA_023137275.1 Candidatus Parcubacteria bacterium
TAATTTAGAAATCTACTATGAAAAAACAACAAAAAAATTTTGCATATATTGATAGTCAAAATTTAAATTTGGGAATTAAAGATTTAGGTTGGGACTTGGATTTTAAAAAACTCAGAATATATTTGGCCGAGAAATATTCCGTTGTCAGGGCTTATATTTTTATTGGTTATGTTCCAAGCAATATAGCAATGTATAGAAAACTACAAGAGTATGGCTATATTTTGAATTTTAAACCAACATTGATCAATAAAAAGGGAGAAGTAAAGGGAAATGTGGACGCGGATTTGGTTTTGCAGGCCATGAGGGATTATAAAAATGAATTATTCGATCAGTCGATTATTATATCCAGTGATGGCGATTTTTATTGCCTGGTTGATTATTTTTATCAAAGAAAAAAATTAGGTATGGTAATGAGTCCTTGCGTGGATACTTGTTCGGTATTACTCAGAAAAAAAGCCAAAGAAAAAATTGTATTTATGGATAATTTAGAAAAGAAACTTAAGTATAAACGAAAAAGCACCGCCTAAGGACAGAACCTTAAGAGGTGCTCTTTTATATTGATTCTGTTATTATATTAGCACAACGCTTATTAGAAGTCAATGAGGATAAAATTTTTTATTATTAAATAATATGGTATAATACTTAAAGATATATTAAAAAGAATTATTATTAAGAACCTTATGTCTAAACTGCGTAAAATCGTTATTTTGGAGGATGACCGAATCCTATTAAAGGCGTTGAACATAGAATTGCTCAGCCATGGCTTTGAAATACTTTCAGCGACCGATGGTGAATCCGGCTTAAAATTAATTAGCAAGGAAAAACCCGATTTGGTCTTATTGGATCTGATAATGCCCAAAATGCATGGTTTTGAAATTTTAACTGAATTGAAAAAGAACAAAGACACCAAAAATATTCCTGTGATCATATTAAGCAATCTGGGGCAGGACGAAGAAGTAAAAAAGGGCATGGAACTCGGGGCTTTGGATTATTATAAAAAGGCATCCACAGACCTAAGAGAATTATCCGATAAAATAAAAAAGTCATTGCCTTAAGCCCTTAATCAAGATATCATTATGCGGACAAGATTGACTAATTTAATACTTCACACAACATCTCTGATCAGCAGAAGGAAAAATCAGCTACTAACTTCCCATGCCTGTATTTCCATTGTTAATATTGTTATAATAATTTTTTTGGAAATATTTTTGGTTATTATTTCAATTCCGCTATATGTAATCTATGGAAATTTATCCGGAAATAATAAAATCCGACACTGGATTATCCGGGTTGTTTTTTTAACAATTTTGATCGTTTTTTTGATAATCGGGACGACAATACTAATAAATAATCTCACTTAACATTATACTATCTATGTGGCTGAATTTTATTTCCAGGATCTCCAGCTTAATCCACAACCTAAAAACAAAATTTACCTATGCCGGGGCGTGGAAAACAATCGGCTTGTCCGTGATAGTAATTTTATTGGAATTTTTTCTTCTTATTGTTTCTTTGCCTATCTATATTTTTATTACGCCGGAGAAAATCAGCAAAGACAAAAAAGAAGTTGAAAGATACAGGTTAAAAAGAAAATTTTCTCTTATTGGAGTCGCGGGTTTTTTACTATTGGTTTTATTAAAAATAACCCTATTCAGCGGTTTATTTTTTTCCAGCTCCATTCAAGTCAGGGCGCTCACTTTAAGCTGGCAATTTAGTAATTCCGCGGATTATGTTTATGATCCCAACCGGATAAAACTATGGGACGGCATGGCAATTTACGGTTCTCAAAAAACTAATCCGGCTAATATTAAAATGCCGCTTGCCAGCATCTATCCGGTTAGCTCCTTAAAAGCCTCTAATGTCATTAGATGGACCGGTTTTACGGAAATTGCCAATAAAAACGGTGGCAATATTTATTATCAATTATCCGATGACGACGGTCAAACCTGGTATTACTGGGATGGTTTGAGCTGGGCTGAGGCTGGCAAGCATGATTATAATGAAGCCGCGACAATAAATAGCCAAATAAAAAGCTTTCAAGCCGGCAATGGACAGATTAAATTCAAAGCGTTTTTTATTAATGATCATTCCGCGCAAATTCAATTAATAGATCTTGGTTTTTCTTACGATAGCATCCATTCGGAGGATTACGGCTTGATCCAAGACTATTCAAAAGATAATTTGTGGCTTTACCACGATTTCGGAAACGGATATTGGATATTCGGCATCAGGGAAGCATCCTCGGCCATAGCCATGGACAGCAACGGACAATGCGTTAAATTCGAAGGTGAGGTCCGTAAATGCTCGCAAAGCGACTACGCGCTTTTAGCCAGTGTAAAGATTCTGGTCGGTAAATAGTGAAGTGCGCTATATCAATTTTTTAACTTTTTTGGTTAGCATTCCCAAACTATAATCGCTCTTGGACATATAGTTTTTTACATTCAAATTTTTAAGGTTATTAACATCAGCCTCATCACACTTCATAGTGAGGACAATCAATGAATGTTTATCCATGATTCCTTTTTCATTCATTTTTTTCAATACCCATTCCCCCGGCTTTAATGGTATGAGCAGATCAAGAATAATTAAATTCGGTTTAGCCTGTATAATTTTTTTAAGTCCTGCCTCACCGTCAAAGGCCTGGATCACCAAATAGCCTTCAGCCTCCAGAGCGTCTTTCATGGCTTTTTGCAGCACGTTGTCATCTTCGATAACAAGAATTTTTTTAGGCATAATTTTTTTTTAGGGCTTAAGTAAAAATAACATTCCCAATTCGTGCTCATATTTGCATTAGATAAACTTATAAAAATTTGAAACATATCGAGATACGTTGAGAATTTTTAGAAGTTTAGATGATGTGAATATGAGTGCGAAGTGGAGAGGTTATTTTTTCTTAAGCCCTTAATTTTAAATATTTTTTAAGGGTAATCCGACATAAAAGGTGGCACCGCCACCCTCTTTGGATTCAAACCGGATATGTCCGTCATGCGCCTCTATTATTGATTTGGTAATGGACAAGCCCAATCCGGTGCCGTAATCCGATTGAGCCGCGTTGTTGGCTCGAAAAAATTTTTCAAATATTCTTTTTTGTTGAGCCCGCGGTATGCCGATGCCGTTATCTTTTATTCTAACAACAGCTTCTTTGTCCTTTTCTCTGATATCAACCGATATTCTTCCGCTATCAAGGGAATACTTAATGGAATTATTAAAGACATTACCCAGCGCCTGCTTGATTTTATCGCGGTCAATACTTAGCATCAACTTGGCCGGATTTTTTTTATATTTTATATCTATTTTTTTGGCTTGGGCATGCTTTTGGCTGTCTTTTATAATTTCTTCAATAATTTCGCTTAAGTCGGTATTTTTTTTGACAATATTGAATTGACTGCCGGTTTCAATGTGTGACAAATTAAGCAGATCGTCTATGAGATTAACCAATTTATTTACGCTTTCATGAATATCATTCATATAATCTTTCTGCTTGTCGCTAATATTTTCTTTAAGAATCAGTTCGCTCATCCATTTAATGCCTGTCATCGGGGTTTTAAGCTGATGTGAGGCGAGCGATACAAATTCAGATTTCATTCGATTAATTTCCCGCTCGCGAGTGGCATCTCTGAACACAACCACGCAGCCGATAATTTTATCCCGATCATTTTTAAGGGGGACGGCGCTGTCAGCTACCGGTATTTTTTCACCTTTTTTGGATATAAGCAGAGTGTCGCCCGGCATTGATTGGCTTTCTCCGGTGGCTATGGCTTGGGTGATAAAATCGCTGCTTGCTATTTGCGGATCGGATTCATGGACAAATCGCAAAATTTTGGAATAATTTTTATTCAGCGCTTCTTTTTCCGAATACCCGGACAATCGGCTGGCAATTGGATTAATAAGCAAAATCCGTAATTTGCGATCTACAACAAAAACACCATCGCCAATACTCTGAATAATGGTTTCAACCTTGTTTTTTTCCCGGTTGATTTGCTCTGTCTTGGACTTGATCTCTTTGGTATTCTGTTTTTTTTCATAGATGCCTGAAATGGAAGCGGCGATTGTTCGGAGTATAATTATTTCCGAGGCATGCCATTTTCTTTCCTTGCTGATCTTTTCAAAACCGATGAAGCCGAAAAATTTATTATTGACAGTAAGCGGTAAAACAAGAATTGACTTGATGCCCCGCGATTCCAATACCTTTTTTATATCCGTAGGCAATTTTGAGATATCGCGGGATAAAAACATGCCTTGTTTATGAAGCTTTTTTAAAAAGAAGAAATTTTCATCAAAAGATATATTTTGCAGATTATCAATTCGCGGTTTTATATTTTCCGCGCACCATTCAAAGGTATTGCTGGCGGTTTTTTTGTCAGGGCTGTTTTCAAAGATGTAAGTACGGCTGGCTTTGACATGAACGGCGATCTTTTTCAATATTTCGTTCATTGTTTTTTTAAAATTCTTATATCGGTTAAGTTTTGCCGATATTTTAGCCAATATCATTTGTTGTGCCAGGTTCTTTTTTATCTTTTTTTCCCTTTGTCTGTGTTTGCTTATATCTATGATCACAGTCAGTAAAAATTTCTTGTTTTGGCTTTCTATGATTTCTTCAGAAAAAATACTGTTCAATATCGCTCCGGTATTTGTGCGTATCTTCAGTTCAATATTTCGTATATATCCTTTCTTTTGCAGGGCATCCGCTACTTTTTTTTGCTTTTCTCCCTGAGCAAACATGCCGAGATCTGAGGCGGTTTTACCAACAATGTCAGGCATCTTGTAATGCAATTTTTTTAAAAAAGCGGCATTAACCTCAATGAATTTCCCGCTTTCAGGTTCGCTAATGGCCATGGGCACAGGATTTTTTGCGAAAATCATATCGTCGATAGCGGCGAATGAATTATGAAAACTCTTTTCGTTTTTCTTCGGTTGCTTCATTATGTTTTATAGTCAAGGAATTTGAATATTCCCGACTACTGACTACTGTTAGCGCCCTTCGGGCATAGAATGCCCCTTTTAGGGTATAACTTGTGTTTATAGAAATACATAGAAACAATATTTCCTCTTTATTTTAACATTTTTTACTTCAAAATACAATTACATCATGTCCGGCACATTTTGGACACATAGCTATTATTTAATCCCACTACGCTCCTCCTATGCATAAAGCTACGGAAGGACACAGTAAAGTTTCGAGGGACAAGTTATTAATTAGGTTAATTCCTCGTAGCTTGCTACGGTGGGGTGTCCAAAGCTTGCTCTGGGGTAAATACCCTTTATTTGCTATGTAGCACATTCTATAGAATGTGCTACAGTGTTGGTTTGTGTTGCTTTCCGGAGTAGAATGTGGGTTGATTTTTGCGCTAAAATATGATAAAATTATTATATTATGAAACAAGAAAAAAAAGATATAATTAAAAAATTCAAGCCGTTTCTTTGGTCTTATGACACAGGCAAAATGGATTTGGATTTGGATAAAAAAAGAATTATTACAAATGTTTTAAATTTAGGCACAAAAGAGGCCACTGATTTATTATTTAAAACCTATAAGCAGTATGATATAATAGACGCAATAATAAATCCCTTGCCAGGGGAATGGAATAATAAGTCTCTAAATTATTGGTCTATTATTTTTAATATAACGCCAAAGAAAACATATCGCAAAATTATTTAATTAAGAAACTTTTTGAATGTTTTACGACATATTAGACAAAGAAAGATTGGCTATTTTGCCGCTTTTAAAAAATTTTAAAAATAATTTTTATTTAGCCGGCGGTACTGCTCTGGCTCTTCAAATCGGCCACCGTGATAGTATTGATTTTGATTTTTTTACGCAAAGTGATATTGACACGATCAAATTATTTAACCTGCTGAAAGATATTTTTTCTGATCATAAAATAGTAAAAATTCAGGAAGAAAAAAATACTCTCACCGTTCTTATTGATAATAATATTAAAATTAGTTTTTTCAGCTATAATTATAAGCTTGTTAAAAGCAAAATAAATGAAGAAAATTTGTGTTTAGCTTCTATTGAGGATATCGCGTGTATGAAATTGTCGGCAATTTTGAGCCGGTCAACAAACAAAGACTATATTGATTTGTATTATATAATGAAAAAATTTGGTATTAAAAAGATTATTAAGTTAGCGTTAAAAAAATTTAACGACATTGATGTTAACCTAATATTAAAAAGCTTGGTATATTTTGATGATATTAAAATTGAGCCAATATTATTTAAGCATAATAAAGAAATTGATTTTGAAAAAGTAAAAGAATTTTTAATTGAAAAAGTGAAGAATTATTGATTTTTTTATTGGATTTGACTTTTTTTAGGAATATGCTAGTATGTTGATATATGAAACAAGCCATTACAAAAAAAAGCCTATTATTGTTTCCGTTGTTGCTACCACCCAAAAAGGCGGCTTGTTTTTGTATGTAATTAAGAATTAAGAAAAATAAAAAGAAAAACAAGACAGACCGCCTAAAACAGGGCGGTTTTTTGATTTTTTGGCCTTTAACAATTTAAAGGATGAAAGGAATAAGCTATGAAAATAGGTGTAAAGGTTGGCAGTAAGCTGGTTACAGACGAGAAAGGTAATATAAATAAAGAGTTTATTTTAGGAGTATGTCAGCAAGTAGCAGCTTTAATACGAGGCAATCACGAAGTTTTTATTATTAGTTCTGGAGCAGTTGCCAGCGATCCGCAGGTTCATCGCTCAAAGAATTTAAGAGCTATAGTTGGACAGCCTGATTTAATGAATGTTTATAAAGAATTTTTTAGTATTTATAAAATTGAATCAGGACAACTGCTCTTAACAGATGAATATTTAGTGGAAAAAGCCTTTATCTTAAAAAGGAATTTAATAGAGGCCTTTAAAGAGCAAATTGTTGTCGTTATGAACGCTAATGATGGAGTAGATGATACAGAGTTGAAAGCGCTTGAAATTTGTGCTGATAATGATGTTTTATTTAAGTTGGTTTGTTTATTATTAAATGTGGATTTGGCAATAATTGGATTTGACCAAGACGGGCTTCTTGATTTGCAAGATAATTTAGTTTCCGTAGTTGATCAAAATAATATTCATTTAGCTTTGAGCTATGCTAACGGAGGTAATAATCTCGGTCATGGTAATGAGGGTATGAAAACGAAAATTTCCGTAGGACATGAACTAGCTAATAAAGGAATAAAAACAATATTAGCGCCGGCCCAAAAAGATAATTTTATTCTCAGAGCAGTAGCCGGGGAAAATTTTGGCACTTCTTTCATTTAAAGGGAGGTAAGAATTATGGAAAGAACAATTATTTTTGATACCACATTGAGAGATGGTGAGCAGTCTCCGGGAGCAAGCATGAATACCGGAGAAAAGATGCGGCTTGCTGTACAGTTGGAAAAACTCGGCGTTGATGTGCTGGAAGCCGGCTTCCCGGCCGCGTCTGAAGGAGATTTTGAGGCGGTTGCCCAAATCGCCGGTGTTGTAAAAAATATTGAAGTTGCCGCACTGGCAAGAACACACAAAGATGATATTGATCGCGCCTGGGCCGCAATACGCAATGCAAAAAATCCCAGAATTCATACCTTTTTAGCTACTTCAGATATCCACATGAAGTATAAGCTGAAGATGACTGAAAGAGAAGTGATTAAAACCGTTTTTGAAGCTGTTAAATACGCAAAATCTTTTACTGACAATGTTGAATTCTCGGCAGAAGATGGATCAAGAAGTGATCGTGACTTTCTTTGTTGGGTTTTTGAAACGGCAATTAAGGCCGGAGCTACTACTCTTAACCTTCCTGATACAGTAGGATACGCCATTCCGCAAGAATTCGGCGAGCTTGTAGAATATGTCATAGCTAATACGGCAAATATACATAAAGCCGTATTAAGCGTACATTGCCATAATGATCTTGGCCTTGCTACCGCGAATACACTCGCGGCAATATACGCCGGAGCCAGGCAGGCAGAGGTAACCATAAATGGAATAGGAGAAAGAGCCGGCAATACTTCGCTTGAAGAGGTGGTAATGGCTCTGCACACAAGGCCAAATTTTCTACCTGTATCTACCAACATAAACACCGAACATATTTACCCGACAAGCC
>JAGLPO010000072.1 GCA_023137275.1 Candidatus Parcubacteria bacterium
TCTTATTACTTTTTCAGAAATTTCCCCCTCTTTATTTAATCTCTTTAGTCCTTCTTTCCGGCTTATTTGATTATCTCTTATTAAACAACTCAAACCATCATCTTTATCATTAAACCCAAGAATTTTCTTATATAAATACAATTTTAACAAAGCAATAAAGCAATCTCCTCTCCAGGTGGATCCGGCATCGGGGTTTTCCTGCCATCTTAGTTCATTTTTTATCGTTGAAATTACATCATTTTCCTGCCATCTTACATAATGTTGATATGGTGCAATTGCTAACAAGTCCTTATCTCGTTGAATCGTTCTTTTACAAAAATGATAATAATATTCCTTGAGTTGAATAATTGAACAAGCGGGCTTCAGAATCCATCTCGGGTTTCTAAGTATCTCAGACAAATATCCGATTATAAATGAAGTGTTGTTCCTGCTATTAGGATTCAATTTCATCATATTGACTTTATAGCCTTGCCCTTCAAATGGAGTCCCGCCCCGAATAACCACTGGAATATTGCTGCTCTTTGCAAAATTGAATAATCCAAGATCAATGCCAAGCTTGCAACCCGCGCATAACATCCCAACCATTACTGGTGAAGGGCTATGTATCCATGACAAAATATGGTGCCTTAAGCACCCTCTCAGATAATCGTGCTCCTCAATAACAAGTTTTACCTTTAATACATCTGTCATATTCTTCATATTTAGTTTTGTCTGTTCGGGGATAAAGCCATTATCAGCAGAATACGCAAGTACCCTTAAATTAAGTATTTTTACAAGATAATATAATAAGCAAGAACTGTCTCTCCCCCCACTTAACCCAAGTACGCAATCATAATCTTTATTTCTGTCTTTTTTTCTTTCAAGATAAGAACCTATTTTCTCTTTTAAGGCCTTATCTCCAAAATACTTCTTTTTCTTATAAGTAAAACAATGATTGCAAATACCCTCTTCATTAAAAGTTATTCCCGGATAGTTTTCTGGTAGAATACATTTCGCACATCTCTTCATTGTCTTTTTTACCTGTCTGTTGTATAAATCTTGGGACACATATTATTCCACTGGCCCCAAGGTGGAGTTTACATCACCCGCAACAATTCAGATATTTGAAATAACCATTAAAAATGTTGATTTCTTTTTCATCCTCTTCTTGTGCCGCGTGGCATCAGCATTATCGCCATTTAACTATTTTTCACAACAAATCTGTTAAGTGTAATCCCGCAAATAAATATGTCCTTTTCAAAAGTTTAAAAAAAAGATGACCTATAAGAGGGACCCTGCAAATGAGAGTCAATTTCGAAACAAACCTTATCAGAAATCTATCAATATCAGGCAATTGATTTTTGTCTCCACCGTCAACAAAGCCTGCCAACAAGGCGAGTTTTATCAAGTTTTGATAGTAGGCAGATTTGGTTTTGAAATCACAATGGTATTTAGCAAAATGCTTTTCTAGGATACACATATACCCGACGAGCTTTTTTTTTCCTGAAGAAGAAATTTGACTTGAATGCATTCTGTACGAAATGGATGTTCTCGAATCCTTCGCGATTGCCCCTCTTTCCGCTAACCTCAAACATAAATCCCAATCTTGTCTTGCGGGCAATTTCTCGTCACAACCTCCGACAAAAAGAAAGTCACTCTTTCTAATCATCATAGAAGAATACGTCCGAATGAAATCTTTTCTTAGCAGAGAACTTAATGCGTTTTGTGAAATTTCAACGCTATTATCGCATAAAGCCTCCTGGATTATATTATCATTTTCGTCAATAAACCTTAAAGGAGTATAAACTAATTTAACCTGGTTATTTTTTGAAATAACATCCAGTTGGGACTTAAGTTTGTTAGTGCGGTGCCAAACATCATCACTATCCAAAAAAGCTATGTATGGAAATTTGGCAAGGTCAACCCCTTTATTTCTGGAATACTGAGCGCCTTTGTTTTCTTTATTCTTAACATACACGCAGTGATAATTACTAGCAATAGGAGATAGATCTTCAGTAGAATTATCATCTACAACAACGATCTCAATATCGACGGCCTCTTGATTTATTACACTTTTTAATGCCTGCTCCAAATACTTTCCCCTATTATGAACGGGTATAACAATACTAATCATATAATATTCCTTCCCTAACATCTTCTCCCACGGGACCTCGAGAATCAAAAAGCGCACTCAAGTAACCAAAAATGATCTGTTGCAAACACGGGTTTTACCATCATTTGAGACAAATTGCGTACAATATATGTCGAGGGGGTATAGTGTTTGGGAATGCCTGAACCAGGGAGTAAGTTATGGTTTAGCAATTGGAGGGCTGGGTGAAAACTGCCTATCGAGTTTGATCATAGAGAACACCCATTGCAGGAGCACCCAATATGGAAGTCTCCCATTGCTTAAATACCTTTGAATTGAAGAACCTCAACACTCTTACCGTATTTGATACACTTCGAACCCTGGCTCTGGATTCCAAAACAACCCTTTTGGCTCCGAGCCAACCGAGACGAGCAAACAGGATTGCTGTGTCGGCAGTGCCCACCGATATCACATGGTTGGGCCGACGGGGGATCTTGGCAGTAAGAGAAGAGAATACGGTCGAAATCACACTCAGGGCAAACCTGATCCAGCCGAAAAAACTGCGGTATTTGGCGCTGTATGGATGAAAGTTGACAGTAAAGGAGCCGTGAATGTTGCTGGTTTTGATTTTAGTGCTAAACGGAACATAAAAATCTATGGAGAGGGTTCTGTTGTAAGAGATTAGCAAATCTGCCAGGATCCGCGCCTCTTCGAGATGTCCTCCACTGGATGCCAGGATAGCAACAACTTGATTGTCATGTATGCCTGCTAATTCGCAGAAGTTTTCAGCCTGAAATTGAGGGATGTCAAACTTCTTTGGACTAAATTGGTCAAGGTCTTCAATTGCAGCTTTCAGATTTCCAATGTGTTTGACCAATAGAATCAATCCTCTACGGTTAAGTTCTTCAGCTATCTCAATTTGATGCTTATCGCTTCGCTCCATGTTGGGAGCACAAA
>JAGLPO010000073.1 GCA_023137275.1 Candidatus Parcubacteria bacterium
TTTAGTGCGTAAGGTGAGTTATTAAGTAAATAAATGTGTAAGCTGTGTATAGAATAATACTTTATAAACTTTCAAACTTTATAAACTTTATAACTAAAGTGTATGGATTATAATCGACCGATAAACATCAACATAACCACGCTGGCGGTAATAAAAATTTTTTTGGTTTTTATAATGTTTTATTTTCTTTATCTTGTCAGAGAGGTTTTGGCAATTTTGTTTATCTCTTTAATTTTATCCAGCGCCCTGGACCCCTGGGTTGACTGGATGCAGGGCAAGAAGATACCGCGGGCAATGGGGGTGTTATTTATATATCTGGCCATGTTTTTAGTTGTGGCCACGGTTATTTATCTAATTATTCCTCCTATTGTCACTCAAGTCAGCGAACTAACTGAGAATTTTCCCGCCATATTGGAAAAAGTAATATCCGGCTTTGAGGTGCTTAGGAGTTATTCGGCCGAGCATGGCCTTCTGGATAATGTAAAAGAAAACGTCGGAACGATCAGTTCTAACATCCGGAGCGCGGCTGGTGGCATTTTTTCAACCGTTACCGGGATATTCGGCGGCATCTTTACTTTCTTTTTGGTCATGGTTATTACTTTCTATATGGTGGTAGAAGAGAACGCGGTAAAGAAGATCGTCTGGTCAATCGCGCCTAAACAGCATCAGGTCTATGTGATGCAGCTGATCAACCGGATGCAGAAGAAGATTGGCTTATGGCTTAGGGGGCAGCTGATATTATCGGTTATAATATTTGCCCTTACTTTTACTGCCTTAACAACAATTGACTTGTTTACCGGACAAATGGAATATGCTTTGGTTTTGGCCCTTTTAGCCGGCCTGACCGAGTTTGTGCCTTATCTGGGCCCGATTTTAGCGGCTATTCCGGCTGTATTTTTGGCCCTGACCGTGTCGCCAACTCTGGCGATCGTGGTCGCGCTGGTCTATTATGTTATTCAGTTGATGGAGAATAATATAATTGTTCCAAAGCTGATGCAAAAAGTAGTTGGCTTAAATCCGATAGTCAGTATTGCCGTTATATTGATCGGTTTTAAAATCGCCGGCGTGCCCGGGGCCATTCTGTCTATTCCGGTCGCGACCGCGGTTAGTGTTTTTATCCGCGATATTTTTGAGCGCAATGTTCAGGAACAGGAACGCGGGGAAAATAAATAGTATGAACACGATAGACAAGACAATTAATATTTTGCTTAAATTTTTAATTATTGTTGTGCCGATATTTTTTTTACCCTGGACCAATGATTATTTAGGGATTGATAATTTTAATAAAAGCTATCTGTTATGGCTGGTAGCGCCTGTTATTTTTACTCTTTGGCTGTTTTTACTGGAAAAACGCGCTCAGCCGCGTATTCAGGCCGGCTTTATTGAGCTAACAATCTTTATTTGGCTTATCGGGCTGGGACTGTCCGCGCTTATGGGCGTCAGCCCGCTGACATCTTTCTGGGGCGCGGAGCATGCCAAAGAATTGCCTTATTTTACCTTGCTAAGTTTGTTTTTATTATTTCTGGTAATACGCCATACCGCTGACTCAGCAGAGCGTAAATACGAGATTTGGCGCTATCTGGTGATAATATATTTTTTGGTTGTGTCTGTCTTAGGCGGCTTGCTTTTGCTGGCGGCTCTTAATTTGCTTAGCGCTGAAAGTATTGCTTTTTCTCTGGCCAAGGCCGCTTTTGGAACAGCTGAGCAGCTGTCAATATATTTAAGTTTAATGACAGTCGCGCTTATCACTCTTTGGCTTAATAACGGCTTAAAAGAAAAAATTATTCCAGGCGCGCGCTGGCATTTTGCCTTGATCATTTTACTTTCTTTATCATTAATGATTTTGATGATAATTAATTTTTTTCCGGCCTGGTTAAGCCTTTGTTTTGGTTTGTTTACAGTAATAATTATTAGTTTATTTTGCCAAGGCAAACAAAATAATAAATTTTCACGTCATCAACTGGCCTGGATGATCGCGTTTATTTTTATCACTGTTGGTTTTAGCTTTTTAAGCTTTAGTTTTGCCAGGCAAGCCAGCGGCGAGCGCCGTTTTGCCGGCCAGCTGCAGCTTGGCTGGCTGCCAACGGCCAAAGTGGCCTGGCAAGCTTGGGGACATAGCCCTCTTATAGGGTATGGCGGCGAGAATTTTAGCGCGGTTAATTCCTTGTTTCGCGCCAAAGAAATGAATAATTCGCCTTTTTGGCATATTCGTTATGATCAAGGCTCATCATATATTTTTGGTTTGGTTATTGCTTCCGGTACAATCGGGGTCTTATGCTGGCTGTTGCTCATGGCCGCGATTTATTTTCAGGTAATAAAATGGCTTAGGCAAGGCAGGAAACAAAACAGCGAAGAAGCCGGACTTGGCATTTTAGCAATCGGGCTGGTGGCCGCTGCCATAATAGCGCTACTGATGTACAGCGCCAACACGGTTATTTTCTTTATTTTTTTTATTGCCTTGGCATTATTGGTAAATTCCACGGATGCCGGATTATCAAACAAAATTTTAAATATTGAACTTAAGGATTATCCGGGCCGCGCGCGGGTTTTAGTAATTATTGGTTTCTTTTTTATTGCCGGCTGGTTTATAATAGACGCTATCGCAATTAGAAATTGGGCCGCGGCCGCGATCTACCAATCCGGAGCCGGCAAGAGGCTGCATGGACAGGCTTTATTGGCTAATCCCGGACAACTGGCTCTGGCAAGCGATTTAAACCCAAGCAATTTTCAATATCCTTTGACTCTTGCCCGTTATTATCAGACACAGGCAATGGATAATCTGGAAAAATACGGTCCTGGCGGCAAAGACAATAATGAGTATAATATAAACCAGGCAATCACCCGGGCAAAAGAGGCGCGTAATATTGCCCCATGGGAGGTAACGACCCACGAGACTCTGGCTATGATATATCGGGATCTTTCTTGCTACTCAAACGAAACCGCGCCCATGGCGGCCGCTGCCTTTAAAGAGGCGATCAAGCTTGAGCCGACCAACCCGGTGCTTTGGACCGAGTTGGGAATTCTTTATCTGGAAAAACAGCGCTACAACGACGCTTTAGAGACGCTTCTTAAATCCAAAGAGTTAAAACCTGATTATTTTAATACTAATTTTAATTTAGCTCGGGTGTACTCGGCTCGGGAAGAATATCAAAAGGCTCTTGATATTCTGGATAAATTAACAAAGGAGTATACTAATGTGGATCTGCTGTATGAGCATGGCCGGGTATTTTTTAATTTAAACAGGCACGAGGAAGCGATTAATCGCTTTAACCAGGTTATCAGCCTTAAACCTTTGCACGCCAACGCCCTTTACAGCCTGGGCCTAAGCTACGCGGCTCTGGGTGAGAACAAAGAGGCTTTATATTATTTTAAAAAAGTCATAGACCTTAACCCCGGGAATAAAGACGTGGAAGAAAAGATTAAGGATTTAGAAAAATAAGGTTTAATACGGCATTAACATTTACATGATACAATTAGACAAACAAAATGTGGAGGCAAATGAGTTTATTAAAAAAAATAAAAAAATACTTTTTGAAAAATTTGCCAGCGATAAAATTTATAAACCGAGAAAAAAGCCCATTTCGTTATTTATGGCAGGATCACCAGGGGCCGGAAAGACAGAATATTCCAAAGCCCTGATTGAAACAGCCAAAAATTCAGCTAATCCCATAGTAAGGATAGATGCTGATGAGATCAGAGAGATGATTCCGTTGTACAACGGACATAATTCAGATGTAGTGCAAAGAGCGGCTTCTACCGGCGTACATAAATTGTACGATTATATTTTAAAACATACGTTGGATGCCATGATAGACGGCACATTCGCTAAATTTGAGATTGCTTACCGTAATGTCAAAAGGTCGCTGGATCGGAGCAGAGAAGTTGGTATTTATTATATTTATCAGGATCCGCTCGTGGCTTGGGAGTTTACCAAAAAACGGGAAAAATTGGAAGGCAGAAGAGTACCGAGAAAAGTTTTTGTTAATGCTTTTTTTGATGCCAGGATCAATGTTGTTAAAATTAAATCAATTTTCAAAAATAAAATAAAATTATATTTGGTTATTAAAAATTACAGTAATAACGTCCATAAATTTTATTCAAAAATTGATAGAATTGACAAACACCTAAAAGATGATTATACTAAAGCAAAGCTGAATAAGCTACTAAAAAATCAGTTATAAATTACATATTATGAAAAAGAAAAATGACAAAAATTTATTTGAATTACCGGTCAAAGAGCAGGAGAGAATAATGAGAGACGCGGCCAATAAGGCCAATAAGGCACAGCAGGATTTAGTTAGGAGATATGACCGGAAGTACGGCAAAATTGGAGTAACCAGTAGTTGCTAAAATTTATTATATTTTTATAAAAAAAGAATCACGTGATTAATCACGTGATTCTTTTTATTAGTGCCCAGGGAGGGAATCGAACCCTCACTCTGTTGCCAGAACGGGATTTTGAGTCCCGCGTGTCTACCAGTTTCACCACCTGGGCATAATATAAAAAAATTAGGCGAAGATTACGCCACCTTTGTAGAATTATAGGTTAAAATCGCAAAATTGTCAAAACAAGGCATTTAAGGTATAATAACAGACAACAGAAAACAGACAACAGACAACAGAATTAGCACCTGCTATCTGTCGTCTGTCGTCTGTTTTCTAAATAATATGGGTAAAATAATTTCTATTGTAAATCAGAAAGGAGGAGTGGGCAAGACCACGACCGCGGTGAATTTGGGCGCGTATTTGGCGCACCTGGGGAAAGAAGTGCTCTTGGTTGATATTGATCCGCAGGCTAACGCCACTTCAGGGATTGGAATTGATCACCGCAATCTGCCGCACGGCGTTTATGAAGCGATCATTGGCCAAAAACCTTTTCACAGTATTGTTAAACGAACTTTACAGGACCAATTTAAAGTCGCTCCATCTTCCATATCTCTGGCCGGCGCCGGAGTAGAATTGGTTACTATGGATGAGCGGGAATTCCGGCTTCTTAAAGCCTTAAACGAAATAAAAGGAGAGTATGATTATATTATTATAGACGGTCCGCCTTCCTTGGGATTGCTTACGGTTAATAGTTTGGTTGCCGCTGACGAGGTTTTAATACCGATCCAAAGCGAGTATTATGCCCTGGAAGGGCTTTCCCAGCTTTTGGAAACCATCAGCCTGGTCCAGCGCCACCTTAAGCCGGAGCTGAGTATTATGGGGGCAGTAATAACCCTTTATGACGCCCGCAATCGTTTGTCCCGTTCGGTAATGAACGAGCTTTACCAGCATTTCCCAAACCGCGTTTTCCGATCAATCATTCCGCGAAGCGTGCGTTTGGCAGAAGCGCCCAGCTATGGCCGTTCAATCCTCCATTATGATTCAAAGTCCAAAGGAGCCAAGGCGTATAGTAGACTAGCTAGGGAATTAATTAGTTTAGAATTAAAATAGAAAATTCAAATGTAAAAATCCAAATGTCAATTCAATGACAAAATTTAAAACCCAAAACAATTTTGTCATTTGAGTTTTAGATTTGAATTGTCATTTGAGCTTTGTCATTTAATTTTATTTTTTTATGTCAAATATTGGGTTAGGCAGGGGACTTAGTTCTCTGATCCCGGATAAAAGTAATATTAAAAAAACCGCTGCTTTGGCTGACAGCGGGCCGGGTTCGGGCAGCCAGATTTTTGATGTACCGCTGGATAAAATCAAAACTAATCCGCACCAGCCGCGGGTAAATTTTGATGGCCAATCAATGAATGAATTAGTTGAATCAATTAAAGAGCATGGCGTTATCCAGCCTTTAATTGCCACCAAAGAGGGCAGCGGCTATGAGCTGATAGCCGGAGAGCGGAGGCTCAGGGCCAGTAAATTGGCCGGCCTTGCCACTGTGCCGGTAGTAGTGCGCCAGGCCGGAGAGCAGGCCAAACTGGAAATGGCTTTGATTGAGAATATCCAGCGCCAGGATCTTGATCCGATTGAGACGGCGCGCGCTTATCGTCGATTGATTGACGAATTTAATCTTAGTCAGGAAAATGTGGCTAAACAGGTAGGCAAAAGCCGCTCAACTGTTACTAATATTCTTCGGATGCTTAATTTGCCGGACGAGATCCAGATTGCCCTGATAAACAATAAAATAACCGAGGGTCATGCCAAATATTTACTAGGCGTGGAAAACGAAGAAAAACAGCTTAATCTTTTGCATAAAATAGTCCGCAATAAAATGACGATCACGGATACGGATAAAGAAATCAAACGTCTGGGCGGAACCAAGCTGGCCCGGATCAAGATCAATTACGAGGATAAAGATAAGGAATTTGCTTTGCGTGAGTTTTTCGGCGCGCGCGTAGAGATCAGACGAAAAGGCAAAGGCGGGCAGGTTATTATTGATTTTTACAATAATGATGAATTAAATGAGATCGCGCAAAAGGTTAAAAAATAAAAGTATAGAGCTAGCTCTATACTTTTATTTATAAGCTCACCTTACGCACTTATCGCGTAAACAAAGTTATAAGTTTTCCGGTTATCCAACAAGATAAATTTCGTGAAATTTCCTAGATTTAAAAAGCCCCCCGATATTTATCGGGGGGCTTTTTATTTTGATATAAGAAAATATTAAGCTTTCTTAACCTGAACCGCAGCTTGACCTTTAGGGGTATCAGTAACCTCAAATGTTACTGCATCACCTTCGCGAAGTTCGCTAAAGTCAACGTCTACAAGCTCATTGGCGTGAAAGAAAAGATCTTTATCAGCGCCATCCTGACTGATAAAACCAAAGTTTTTGTCAGTCAATTTTTTGATTGTTCCTTGCATGTAAAAATGTAGAAATAAAGTTTATAATGATTATAGCGTGGGTAGAAATTCGACTTTATTTCTACTTTAAACTACTTATTTAGCCAAAAATTCAGCTAAAAGCCAAATAATATAAATATTATCTTAACTTTCAATACTGTAGCATAAATATATTATTTTGTCCATAGCAAAACCATGGATTAAAAATTCTACACCACAGACAATAAATATAAAAGCTCAGCCAAAATAGCTGAGCTTTTATATTTGTAGCCCGTAGGGGAATCGAAGACCCGCCCTCTCCATATTTGTATATGTATAAAAATAAAATGATTTTTACCAGTAAAGCTTTTATTGACAAGGCCTTGTGGTTCGACTCTACACTACAGACGACAAATATAAAACCCAGCAGAAATAGCTGGATTTTATATTTGTAGCCCGTAGGGGAATCGAAGACCCGCCCTCTCCATATTTGTATATGTATAAAAATAAAATGATTTTTATTAATAAAGCTTTTATCGACAAGGCCATGGGATTAAATTCTACACTACAAGCTACAAACATAAAAGCTCAGCCAAAATAGCTGAGCTTTTATATTTGTAGCCCGTAGGGGAATCGAACCCCTATTTCATGGATGAGAACCATACGTCCTAACCACTAGACGAACGGGCCAATATTAACTAAAAACTAAAAACAATTAACCTTTAACATAATAAAATATTTTTTATTTTTTGTCAATTTTTGTTTTTTTATCCCTGGTTTATCCACAGAGTTGTACACATTTTTTGTTCAGTACCCCACAAAATAAGCACAAACAGGGGGCTTGACAAATTCTAAAAATGTATTAAGGTAATAGTAGAACTGTGAATATCTAGCGATATTGGTTCTAGAATCAATATTTCTCCCGAGCAATCGGGAAAAATTCATAGGTCTAAGCATGGGGATTAAAGCGCCCGCACATCCAAAAGATGTGCGGGTGCTTTGTTTTGGTTACGAATTACGAATCTGTACGAATTTACGAATACTAAAATAAACGTTTACCAATAAGATTACTGTATCCTTTAACAAAGTCCTTACCGCTGATTGGTTTTTTACCGGCTAATTGTATCTTTTCAATAATCAAAGCATCAGTGCCGCATTGTACAGCTAAATCACCATCGTTCTCAAATAAAGTGCCCGGTTTATAATTATTAATATTTAATATATTTTTATCAACCGATAATATTTTAATTAGCCTGCCGTCTGCCGTCTGTTTACTGCCGTCTGCCTGAGCGTAAACGAAGGCCGTTGGCCACGGCATCATTGCCCTGATAAATCTTTCTATTTCAATTGCCGGTTTGTTCCAGCTGATTTGGCCGTCGGCTTTTTTTATTCGCCCTACATAGTTTGCTTTTGAATCATCTTGAGGAGCTGGTTTTATTTTGCCCGCGATATAATCTTTAAGAGTTGGTATTAGAATTTCAGCTCCTAAATCAGCGATTTTATCAAATAAACTGCCGGTAGTATCATTGGCTTTGATTGGAATAGATCTTTGCGCTAATACCGGGCCGGTATCCAGGCCTTTATCCATTTTCATGATCGTTACCCCGGTTTTTTTATCGCCGTTAATGATCGGCCATTGGATGCAGGCGGCGCCTCTGTATTTGGGCAGCAGAGAGCCATGAACGTTAATAACCCCGTATTTTGGGAGATTTAATATTTTTTCCGGGATAATTTGAGCATAAGCAATAACGACTATGAGTTGAAAGTTGAAAGTCCCTCCAGTTCGGCGGGCAAGTAAAAGTTGAAAGTTAGAAATTTTCTCGGGTTGATGAACAACAATGTTGTGTTTTTTTGCTTCGGTTTTTACAACTGGGGGAGTGAGTGTTTGTTTCCGGCCCACGGGTTTATCCGGCTGGGTAATTACAGCGGCCACGTCAAACATCGGGTCTTTTATTAAAGCCTTTAGACCGGGCAGGGCAAAGTCCGGAGTGCCGATGAAAATTGTTTTAATTATGTTAGACATAAATATTTGAATTTGCTAAGATATTATTATGTTGGGTGAAATAATACAAATATTATTAAATTTTAGTTCGGAAATTGGTTATTTGGGGATTGTTATATTAATGACAATTGAAAGCTCATTCATTCCTTTTCCGTCCGAGATAGTTGTTCCGCCGGCCGCCTACTTGGCTTCGCAGGGGCAGTTTAATGTTTATCTGGTGATCTTGTCCGGAATTGTCGGCTCTCTTATTGGCGCGCTGATCAATTATTTTTTGGCGCGTACTTTGGGACGAACCATAGTTTATTCTCTGATCAATAAAAAAGTAGCCAGATTGCTGCTGCTTAATCAGGAAAAGCTGGAAAGGGCGGAAAAATATTTTCGAAAATATGGCGCAATATCAACCTTTATCGGCCGGCTAATACCCGCAATTCGCCAGTTGATCTCAATTCCGGCCGGTTTTAGCAAAATGAAATTGGGCAAGTTTCTTTTTTATACCGCGCTAGGTTCCGGGCTATGGACAATTGTTTTAGCGGTCTTCGGCTACGTATTCGGCGCTAATCAAGATATCTGGATGCAATATTATGATGATTTTAAGCACGTGGCTTACGGATTGATTGTTTTAATTGTATTGGTGGTTGTAGGGTATTGGGCATATAGCGTTATAAAGAAACAAGAAACAAGAAACAAATAAATTAAAAGATACAAATTCAAAACAGTTTTTAATTTTTAATTTGTATCTTGTTTGTATCCTTGTTTCTTGTGTCCTTGTAACTTTTTTAGATATCTTGTATCCTTTTGTATTGATATACCATTCATGATAAAAAAATTATTCTCCAGTTCAATAAACAGTATCACGATCGCGGCGCTATTTATAGCGCTGTCTTCGCTTGTTAGCCGGTTTTTGGGCATATTCCGCGACCGGATCCTGGCCGGTGAATTTGGCGCCGGCGACATACTGGATATTTATTATACGGCTTTTCGCGTTCCGGATCTGATCTTTAATTTGTTGGTTCTGGGCGCTCTTTCTGCCGGCTTTATCCCGATATTCGTTAATTTGCTTAAAGGTAAAAAAACCAGGATAAAAGGCTTGGTATTTGGCTCTAAACATAAAGAAGCCTGGTATTTGGCAAATAATATTCTTAATATTTTACTCTTGTCTGTCGCGGTTTTATCGGTTTTTGGGATTATATTTGCTCCGGCTTTGATCAAAGTGTTGGCTCCAGGGTTTTCTTTAAGCAAGCAGGCTTTAACGGCTGATCTTACCCGGATTATGTTTTTGTCTCCGATTTTGCTTGGAATATCCAGTATTCTGGGCGGCGTACTGCAGTCATTTAAGCGTTTTTTTATTTATTCTTTGGCGCCAATTTTATATAATATCGGAATTATTGTCGGCGCTTTATTTTTTGCGCCTCTCTGGGGAATTTACGGCCTGGCCTGGGGAGTGGTTCTCGGCGCCTTGCTCCATATGCTTATTCAGTTGCCGGCTGTGATCAAGCTGGGATTCAGGTATCGTTTGATAATTGATTTTAAAAATAAACAAGTAAGGGAAATCGGGCGATTGATGATACCCAGAACCATGAGCCTGGCAATATCACAGATCAATTTATTGGTAATTACAATTATTGCCTCTACTTTGGCCAGCGGCTCAATCGCGGTATTTAATTTTGCCAATAATTTGCAATCGTTTCCGATCGGAATATTCGGGATATCTTTCGCGGTCGCGGCTTTTCCCACTATTTCAGCGATCGCTTTTGACAAGCCAAAGCTGATCAATAATTTTTCCAAAGTGATCCGGCAGATCCTTTTTTTTATTGTGCCGGCGACCGTATTGCTGTTGACTTTGCGCGCCCAGATAATCCGGGTAATTCTCGGGACAGGGCAGTTTAACTGGGAAGACACTTTGCTTACGATCCATACCCTGGGATTTTTTACCCTGTCTTTATTCGCCCAAGCGTCCATACCGCTGTTAGCGCGCGTTTTTTACGCCCGGCACAATTCGTTAACACCTTTTTACATCGGTCTTTTTAGCGCTTTGGTAAATTTAATTTTATCCCTGGTTTTGGTAAGAATATTGGGAGTAGCCGGCCTGGCTTTGGCGTTTTCCATTGCCAGCATTATTAATTTTATTATTCTTTGGCTTTTTCTCCGCGCCGAGATCAAGTCTTTGGATGAAGACAGAATTCTTTTTTCCACTATCAAATTTTCCGCCGCGGCCCTGGCCGCCGGTGTTGCTATCCAGGGGGTGAAGCTGGTTATCTGGCCCTATATTGACATGACCCGGACATGGGGGGTGTTTACCCAGGGATTTATGGCCGGCGTATCCGGAATATTGGTTTATCTGGCTTTTTGTTCGTTTTTGAAAAGCGAAGAATTTATTGATTTTCGAAATTCGGTGAGACGGCGCTTGCAGGGAAAGAAAGTTACGACCAATGATCATGGAGAAGCGCGGGGAATCTGATAATTTCGAATTTCGAATGAATTTTTAATGATATAATTTTTGAATTATTAGTAGTTTTATTTTTTTTAAAGAAACAGCATTCGAAATTAAATAATTAAAGCATTAAAAACTTTGTTTGAGTCTAGATGTTTTAAAAATCCTTAAGAGATATAAGAATAAAGTATATTTAATTAGCTATTATGATCTTGCTAATTTATTAATATCAAAAAATTTGCGATGAGACACAAAAGTCCCTTTTTTATAATGTCTCATTTGTTTTATTTTAAAGCGGAGCCGGTGTCGTACAGGTTATTTATAGCGGTCATGCTTACGGTGGCAGCTACAGTTTTCCAAACGCCTGGGTAAAGCTTACGCGTAGCGGAAACACGCTGACCGGATACGTATCATCGGATGGCAGCAATTGGAATCAGGTTGGTTCCGCTGTTATCTCAATGACGAGTGAAGTAACAATCGGGCTGTTTGTTTGCTCGCACCACGGCAATAATATGGACACCGTCGTGTTTGACAACGTAGTTGTTTACTAAAAACTCGCAATCAACTTATATTATAGAAAGTCTTATCTTGGAGGAGATAAGGCCTTATTTTTTTATTGAAACCGGTTTAAGCTTATCGTATCATCTTGTATTGGACAAGACTGCTGTTTGACACTAAAGACAGGTTTGATATAATATATAAACGGCAGATATTCTCTGTCGTCTTATTATTATTTTAGAAACATTTAATATGTCACAAAACACTTATCTAAACATCTTAAAATACGGCTGTTATGCTTCTCTTATTATAGTATTTTTCGTATTTAAAAATTTACTATTCCCTTTTATTACTTCCAAGCAGATCACATTTAATATCCTGATGGAAGTTTTATTTATTTTCTGGGTCGCTTTTATAATCAAATACCCGGAATATAGGCCGAAAAAGCACTATGTCTGGTTTGGACTCTGCGCTTTTTTCTTTGTAATGATACTCTCAAGTTTTACCGGCGTTGATTTTAATCTTTCTTTCTGGGGCGATGTGGAGCGGATGCTCGGCGTTTTTCATATTCTTCATTTTCTTATTTTTTACTTTATAATTATCACGGTAATGCGCACCAAGACCGACTGGAAGATATTTTTTATAATTTCCACTGTATTCGCGGTTTTTGTTTCTCTCAATGCCGCTAACCCCAATAACACGCATAATTACGCGACCATTGGTAATTCGGCTTATGTTAGCGGTTATTTGTTGATGAATATGTTTTTTGCTTTGATCTTATTTTTTCGCGAACCAAATAAAATCTTGCGCTGGATCTATATTTTGCCTTTGCTTTTAATGCTGCCGGGCTTTAAGGCCGCTAATACGTCCGGCGCCTGGGTGGGTCTGGGCGCGAGCATCGTGGTCTTGACTTTCCTCTACGGCGTGCTTTCAAAAAATAAAAAAATAAAGATAGCGACCTTAACGGTTTTTATTTTGGCAACTTCGCTTTTCAGCTATACTTTTATCATTGACAGGGATAATGTTTTTACTCAGAACAGTGCTTTTGTCAAAAACCTGGTTAGGGAAATTAATATAGATAAAAATACTTTCCAGACCCGTCTGGTTTCCTGGAGGGCGGCGATAAAGGATTTTCCCAACCATCCGATCCTAGGGACCGGACACGGTAATTACGCAATCACTTTTGACAGGCATTTTAGCCCGACTTTTTATGATCATGCCCGCGGCGAGACCTATTTTGACCGGGCGCATAATAATGTTATTGACATTGCGTCAACCACCGGATCGCTTGGTTTGCTTGCGTATATGTCTATTCTGATAGCTTTGGTTTATTATCTGATAAAAGGCTATCGCGAAAAGAAAATTAACGTGAATGAGTTTGTCGTCATCTCGGCGCTAATGACCGCGTATTTTGTGCAAAATTTGGCCGTGTTTGATTCTTTTGTTACTTATATGGCGCTGATGATAACGCTGGGCTATGTTTATTGGCTTTATGAGATAGAAAGTGAAGAATTTGAGCGCCCGGGCGATGAGCCTTTAAATAATAAAGAAATTTACGCGCTTGTCGGAGCCGGTTTGGTACTGCTCACTATTCTCTATCAATATAACGTTAAGCCGCTTAAAATGCTGATCGCCACGATTGACGGGCAGCGGGCTTGGGCGCAGGGGCAGGTGGCTAAGACATTTGAAGAGTACGAGCGGGCGCTTGGCTATAATACGGTTTTGGACCGGGACAGCCGCACCAGCATGAATCGTTTGCTTGCCAACGGGCTCGGCCCGTTAAGCAAGGTAAGCGCGGAAGAGGCGAAAAAAATATTGGATTTTAATATTGAGCAAGCAAAAATAAATGTTGACTATAATCCGGGAGACAGCCTGAACCAAATGTTGCTGGCTCAACTGTATAACTCCGTTGCCGCCCACTATCGTAGTGATCAGGATAAATTCTTTTTTTATTCGGATCAGGCTTTGGACGCGATTAACGCGTCTATTGCCGCCACTTCTGGCCGGACTCCGGTTTATTTTCAAAAGGCCCAGATACAGATAACCCGCGACGATAAAGAAGGGGCAATCGCCACCCTTAAGGAGGCGGCCGGGTTAAATCCGAATTATGAACCGGCCTTTTGCCATCTGGGGAAAACTCTTCATTACTTTAAACAAACTGAAGAAGCCTTTGAATATATTGATAAATGTTTAACGATCAGAGACGGCCGTGGCGCCAAAGAGCTGGCGCCCAGCGGTTTTGCCAAAATTATAGCTAACCATTATATTGAACAAAAAGACTGGCAAAAAGTAATTTATATTTACGAGGCTTTAACCGGGCGGCTGGAAAAGAACAACGTGGAGAACTGGATCAATCTGGCTAAATTATACGCGCAAGACGGCCGGACAGATGAAGCCCGCGCGGCCGCGGAAAAAGTAATTGAGCTGGACCCGGGCAACGCCGGTTACGCGCAGGAGTTTATTAATTCGTTGGGCAAGTAACTCATAACGCATAACTCATAACTCGCAACTCATAACAAAAAAACGTTCCAAGCACTTGGGACGTTTTTTCTGTTTTCTGCTGTCTGCCGTCTATTTTATTCATACAACTCCAAATATTTATCCACGCTTTTACTAAGTAGGAAATTTTGGGATTGTTTTTTGTTTTGCCGTGAAAGATAATCACGGTGCATTTTATGCTCGGCCAGGTTTTTGAATTTTTTAAGAAAGTCGTCTTCGTCGTTTAATTTGAATATTTGGCCGCTTGAATTATTCAGGATTTCCGTGTTGCCTCCAACCTCGGTAACCAGCATAGGCAGGCCGGCAAATAGAGATTCAATCAGGGTAAGGGGCAGGCCTTCGTAGCGGGACGGGAGAATAAAAAGGTCAAAAGCCGGTAAATATTTGGCAGAATTTATAATATTACCAGTGAGGAAAATTGATTTTTTCAGCTTTCTGGTTTTTATCATTTCTTCCAGTTTGGCGCGGTCTTCACCTTCACCGATTATTATTAGTTTAGCGTTGGGGATAACGCGCAGAATTTTCGGAAAAATATTAATTAAAAAATCATAATTTTTTTGATAACTAAGCCGT
This sequence comes from Candidatus Parcubacteria bacterium, assembly GCA_023137275.1. Taxonomy (GTDB): domain Bacteria; phylum Patescibacteriota; class Patescibacteriia; order Patescibacteriales; family UBA12075; genus JAGLNE01. The sequence goes on from JAGLPO010000073.1 coordinate 14,760, forward strand.
CCGACCGAGCCGATAGCGAAAGAGTCAATCCAGTTTAAATGTAGTTTTGGATTAGCCGCGCTAGATAGCTGTCCTTGGGCTTCGTGATGAGAGAGCATGTTGATACTTGAGGGCTCAAGCCCATTATATATCATATGGTTTTCCTGAGCGATGTTTAAACTTTTAGTCTGTTTTTGGTTTTCCGCGCTGATAAAAATTAGTTTATCTACAAATTTCAGAAAGAATTTAAAATAAAAAAGATAGAAAGCTTTAAACCAATTGGCCTTTTTGTAATTCTCGTCCAAAAGAGACAGGCCGTGTACTGTAAAGATCGTTATTGGCCTGGATTTGCCCCGCGCCATAGAATGCTTCGCCAAGGTACGGGGCAAACATTTTTTAACCGCGTAAGCGGCAATAAGAGCGTTTGAGCTGTTAATATGAATAGTCGTGAAATTATTTTTATTTAAAAAACGCTTAAATTCAGAGATAAAGCTAAGGCTGGTAAAGGGATTGTGGGAACGCTTAAGGTTTTGAAAACGGATGTATGGGATATTAAATTTACGCAGTTCATTGGCGAGAAAGCCGCCGGCCGGGCCAAATCCGACTGTTACCAAAATGCCGCGGCGCTTTAAATCCCTGGCCAGATCGCGTATAAACACCTGCACCCCGCCCATGTCGGCCCGGGTACAGAGGAGAAATATATTTTTTTTGCCTTTTTCTTCCATATCTATATGTTAGCGTATTTATATGGTTTTAGGCAATAGAAGTCTTGTGTGCTGTAAAAAGTTATGTTATTTTATTATTATGAACGTATCAACAGAATATTATTTAAGAATAATATTTTTTTAATAATTAATAAAAATTATTATGGCAAAAATAGACATTTTAATAGTCGGCGGAGGGCCGGCTGGATTAATTGCCGCGGTTGCCGCCAGAAAAAATAATCCTGATAAAAAAATTACTTTAGTTAGGGAGATTGAAAAATGCGTTGTTCCTTGCGGGTTGCCTTATATTTTTAACCGATTGTCAGCTGTGGAAAAAGATTTAATGCCGGACAAGGCGTACGAAGCGAATAAAATTGATTTAGTGATTGGCGAGGCAATAAAAATTGAAACGAATAATAAAAAAGTAAGTCTTAAAAACGGCGAAGAAATAAATTACGAAAAATTAGTTATAGCCACCGGCTCAAGTCCGGTGATAATTCCTGTCAAAGGCGCGGATTTAAACGGCGTTTATCGGATTAGAAAAGAAATAAAATATTTAGAAAATTTGAGAGAAGCAATCATCAAGGCAAAAAATATTGTTATTATTGGTGGAGGATTTATTGGGGTAGAATTGGCGGAAGAACTAAGCGCGATAAAAAATAAAAATATTAGCGTTGTGGAAATTTTAGACCATTGCCTGATTGCTAATTTTGACGAGGAATTCGCGCTGGCTGGCGAAGAAAAAATTAAAGAAAAAGGGGTGAAATTTTATCTTAAAACCGCGGTAGAAGAAATTGTTGGAAAAAATAAAGTAGAAAAAGTAAGGCTTAACAACGGCAAAGAAATTCCTGCTGACTTGGTAATTATGGCAGTTGGCGCGCGACCTAATGTTAAGTTGGTTGAATATGCAGGAATTAAAGTAATAGAAAAAGGAGGAATTTGGGTAGATGAATTTATGCAAACGAATATTCCCGATATTTTTGCTATAGGTGACTGTGCGGAAACAAAGAATTTTTTCACGAGAGAAAATAATTTAATAATGCTTGCCTCAGTTGCTTGCTATGAAGCGAGGATTGCCGGAGCAAATTTATATCGCAAGGAAAAAAATTTAGTAAAAAATAACGGAACGGTCGCTGCTTTTTCTACTTATCTTGACGGTTTAGTTTTGGGATCTGTGGGACTGAATGAACTGGGAGCAAATAAAAAAAATATAAAAATAGTTATCGGAAAAAGTGAAGCACCTAATCATCACCCCGGAACTTTGTCAAATACTGGAATGATTAAAGTAAAACTCATTTTTGAAAAGCCGTCTAAAATATTACTGGGCGGACAGGTCGCTGGCCCGGAAAATACGGCCGAAATGATAAATTTAATTGCGGTGGCTGTTCAACAAAAAATGACGGCGCAAGAATTGGCTAATTTGCAAGTTGCAACTCATCCTTTAATTACTGCGCCACCGACCGCTTATCCCATTATTAAAGCGGCGGAGATGGTTTTAAGTGATGAGAGAATTAGTTGACTTTTTATGTTTATTATTAGATAATAATATTATTAAATCTTATTATAAACAAACTAAGTTTATGGCTTGGTTTGTTTATTTTTGTAAAACCCCATGTTAAAAAATAATTTGATTGGCTTTATTGGCCAAGGCTGGATCGGCAAGCATTATGCTGATGATTTTGAGCAGCGCGGACATAATGTTATTCGTTACGCCCTGGAAGAGCCGTATGTAAAGAATGGAGAAGAAATAAAAAAATGCGATATAGTATTTATAGCCGTACCAACACCATCAACCCCGCAAGGATTTGATGACAGTATTGTGCGTCTGGCAATAAAAAGCGTGGGCCAGGGCAGTATTGCTGTTATTAAATCCACGCTTCTTCCCGGAACAACCGAATCCATTCAGGCTGAAAATCCAAATATAATAGTTACGCATTCGCCCGAGTTTCTGCGTGAGGCCACGGCCGCGCATGACGCGGCTAATCCGGCCAGAAATATAATCGGCATTACAAAAATGAATGATGAATTGATTGCCAAAGCCAGGGCGGTAATAGATGTTTTACCCAAAGCGCCTTTTGAGCATATTTGCCATGCCCGGGAAGCTGAGCTTATTAAATATGGCGGAAATTGCTTGTTGGCGATCAAGGTTTTGTTTATGAATATGCTCCATGATCTGGTTGACCAAGAGGGCGGCGATTGGGAGCGGGTCAGCCAGGCAATGGCGGCTGACGAACGGCTGGGAACCAGCCATTGGCAGCCGGTTCATTCTTCTTCTCCGGGCTTTAAGCCGGGCCGCGGCTTTGGCGGGCATTGCTTTATTAAGGATTTTGCCGCGCTTAGGGAAATGTATGAGAAAAAGATCAACGATGAGCAGGGCTTAAAAGTATTAGACGCGATCATGAAAAAGAATATTAAATATTTACTAAAAAGCGAAAAGGATCTGGATATTCTTAAGGGGGTGTATGGGGAGGATGTTACGACACGTAACACGTAATAAAATAATTATTAGAATTTTTATGGCTAAATGTTTAGTAACCGGCGGAGCCGGGTTTATCGGTTCCAATCTGGTGGATGCCTTAATTGATCAAGGCGAAGAAGTGGCAATAATTGATAATTTATCAACCGGCAAGAAAGAATATTTAAATCCACGAGCTAAATTTTATGAAATTGATATATGCTCGGATGATGTGGCAAAAGTATTTGCTGAAAATAAATTTGATTATGTTTTTCATTTGGCCGCGCAAATGGATGTTCGCGCATCAGTTGATGATCCGATTACAGACAACAAAATAAATGTATTAGGAGGGTTTAACATTCTAAAGCAAAGCAAGAAAAATAATATAAAAAAGTTTATATTTACTTCTACCGGCGGAGCCGTGTATGGCGATGCCAAAGAAATACCAACCACTGAACAATATCTTCCCCATCCGGTTTCCCCCTACGGTATTCATAAATTAACTTTTGAAAAATATTTAAGTTATTTTTTTGAGGTATATAAACTGCCTTATATCGCTTTGCGTTTTTCAAATGTATATGGACCGCGCCAGTACAAGGGTGGAGAGGCTGGCGTGATATCAATATTTATTGATCATGCTGTTAATGATAAAGAGTGCGTAATCAACGGCGATGGGAAGCAAACCCGGGATTTTATCTATATTAGTGATATTATTGAAGCAATCTTAGCGGCAAAAAAATTTGATCACGTAGGAGTTTTTAATGTTAGTGATGGAAGAGAAACAAATTTGCTTGAGATAGTGGAATATATTGAAAAATCAATAGGTTGTAAATTAAAAACAAGGCATGCTGAAGCAAAGTTTGGCGAGCAAAAACGCAGTTGCCTGGATTACGGTAAAATAAGGAAAATATTATCCTGGGAGCCCAAGGTTGGGCTGATAGAAGGTATTAAAAAAACAATTAAATGGTCGCGAGAGCAGCTGAAATAAATGCATAAAGTAAAACAAAGAACAATACTACTAACCGGCGGAGCCGGGTTTATTGGTTTTCACACCGCGAAAAAATTATTAGAGCGCGGCGACAGTCTTATTATCGTGGATAATTTTAATGATTATTATGACCCTGAATTAAAACGGGCGCGAGCCAAAATATTAACCAGTAAGTATGATGCTGTTGAATTTGAAGAAGTTGACATTGCTGATTATAAAGCTTTGGAAAATATATTTAAAAATGAAAAAATTGACAAGGTCTGCCATTTGGCGGCCCAGGCCGGAGTACGCTATTCGCTGGAGCATCCTTTTGCTTATGAGCGGACGAATATTACAGGCACTCTGAATTTGCTTGAGCTTTGCCGGCATTACGGCGTTAAAGATTTTATTTACGCGTCTTCCAGCTCGGTTTACGGCAATAACAAAAAGCTGCCTTTTAGCGAAGCGGACCGGGTGGATACGCCGATCTCGCTTTATGCCGCGAGCAAGAAATCAAACGAAGAAATGGCCTACACTTATCACCATCTGTTTGGCCTTAATTGTACCGGTCTCAGATTCTTTACCGTTTACGGACCTTGGAGCCGGCCGGATATGGCTTTATTCTTGTTTACCAAGGCGATTTTGCAAGGTAAAGCGATTAATGTATTTAATAACGGTGAAATGGCGCGTGATTTTACTTATATTGACGATATTGTTTCCGGAGTTATTGCCTCCATTGATAAGAGCTATTCCTATGAGATTTTTAATCTAGCCCGGGGCGAGTCAATCAAGCTGATGGATTATATTGCGGAGATTGAAAAAAATCTTGGCAAAGAAGCGAAGAAAAATATGATGCCCATCCAGCCCGGCGATGTGCCAAAAACAAGCGCGGACATTAGCCATGCCAGAGAAAAGCTTGGCTATGATCCTCAGACTTCGGTACCAACCGGGGTGAAGAATTTTATTCAGTGGTATAAAAGATATTATAACGCGTAACTCGTAACACATAACTCATAACTTGTAACCCATAGTATTTTTATTTGGAAATATAAAAAGGATTAACGTTTAGAGAAATGCGTTAATTTTTTTGATTATAGTATCTAGCACATTCTATAGCACATTCTATAGAATGTGCTATAATGATGATATGGCTAAACATATTATAAAACTTACAAAATCTTCTCGCTACAGCTATTCAATTGTCATCCCTAAGGAGATTATTGATAAATACGGCTGGAGAAGCAAACAAAAATTAACTGTTGAAGACAAGGGTAGAGGAAAGCTGGAGATAAAAGATTGGAGAAAGAGGATTTGAAAAAAAGTAAAAATTATGGCATAATAATTTGCCAAAATATTTTTTTTAAATTACAATAATAATATAATTATAATAAAAATTATCTATATATCTAATATATATCTATTAATATAATTCTACAGTTAAAGTAGGATTGTTTTTATTTCTATGACTATTTTAATAACCGGCGGGGCCGGATTTATCGGTTCTCATTTGTGCGGGCATTTTCTGGAAATGGGCCACAAGGTTATTTGTGTTGATTCTTTTTTTTCCGGCAAAAAAGAAAATATCATGCCTTTTATAAAGAATGATAATTTTACCTTGATCAAGCACAATATAATATATCCGCTTAAGCAAAAATTTGACCGGCTTGATGAAATATATAATCTGGCTTGTCCGGCCAGCCCCATGCAATATCAGTTTGATCCGGTTTTAACCCTTAAAACCAGCGTGGATGGCACGCTTAATATGCTTGATCTGGCGCGCAAATACGAGGCCAAGATGCTTCATACCTCTACCTCGGAGGTTTATGGCGACCCGTTGGAGCATCCGCAAAAGGAAAGCTACTTTGGCAATGTTGACCCGCTGGGCAAGCGGGCCTGCTATGACGAAGGCAAGCGGTCGGCGGAAACTCTCTGCAAGGACTACAATCTTCAATACAAGGTTGATGTGCGGATCGTTCGTTTATTTAATATCTATGGGCCGCACATGATGTTTAATGACGGCCGGGTAATGTCTAATTTTATTCTGCAGGGTCTTTTGGGGGATGATATAACCGTGCATGGCGATGGGTCGCAATCCAGGAGCTTTATGTATATTACTGATTTAATTAATGCTTTTGATAAATTAATGGCCGCTGATTCAGGCAAGATCGGAATCGGCCCGATCAATCTGGGAAATCCGGACGAACGGACAATGTTAAGCCTGGCTGAAGATATTAATAAATTAACCGGACAAAAAAGCAAGATAGAAATGATTTCTTATGACAAAATACCGGAAAGGCTGGGTGATCCGCGGCAAAGAAAGCCGGATATTAGCCGGGCTAAAAAACTGCTTAACTGGGAGCCAAAAGTGGATTATAACTATGGGATCAGAAAGACAATTGATGATTTTCGCGCTAGACTGGATCAGAAAACCAAAATAGTGGTTTTTTCACCGGCTTTTATGCCAATCAAAGGCCCAGCCGAGAATGCCGCCAAAGAGCTCATTAAGCGAATGGTTAGTTATGACTTTGATATTATAACCGCTAAATTAAACCCGAAATTTAAGAGCTATGAAAAAGTCGGTTGCATGAATATTTATAGGATCGGCAGCGGTCGAAATCTGGATAAATATCTGCTTGCTTTTTTTGGTCCCTTTAAAGCCTGGCAGCTCCATAAGAAAAATAATTATCAGGCTGCCTGGAGCATTATGGCCAGCTACGGAGCAATCGCGACGATTATTTTTTCGCTTTTAACCCGCGTGGCTTTTTTAGTCAGTTTGTTTGAGGGCAAAATAGACAATACCGCGTCAATAAAAAAGCGCTTGTTTTCCCCGATTTACCGTTTAATATTTAAGCGCGCTCACAAGCTGCAGGTAGTGGCTGATTTAACCCAGGAACAGCAGGCCTGGCTGGAGGATGAACGCGTTATCCGTCCGGTTGATATGGATAAGGGCCTGGATTACGCTATGAAAAAGACCAGAGAAGATTTTCAGCAATTGGAAATATTAACATCAAGATTATGAAAAGAATTCTTATATTTTCAACTTCTTATTTTCCTCATATTGGCGGGGCTGAAGTAGCGATCAAAGAAATTACTGATCGTTTGCCAAAGTATGAATTTGAAATGATAACCACCAGATTGAAAAAAAAATGGTTAAAACAAGAGAAGGTTGGTAATATTATGGTACACCGGCTAGGCAGGGGTTCAAATAATTGCAAATTCATGCTGCCTTTTCTTGGGCCGCGAAAGGCCAAGGCTCTTGTCAGGGGAAAAAAATTTGACATGATCTGGTGTATGCTGGCCAGCCACGCCAGTATCGCGGCCGCCCGATTTCAGAAAGAAACCAAATTGCCGCTGCTTTTAACTCTTCAGGAAGGCGACGAGGAAAAGCATTTAAGGCGATACACACTGGGGAATGAATTTTTATACAAAATATTTATTCGTCCCTTGCATCTGATGGTTTTTAAAAGAGCGTCTTATATCCAGGCGATCAGCGAGCACCTGAAGAAACGGGCTAAACGCAATACCGTGGTTTGCCCGATTAAAGTCGTACCGAACGGGGTGGATATTGAAAAGTTCAACCACGCACCTTGTCATGCGGCAAAAATAAAAAAAGATCCTGAAGAAATTTTGCTTTTAACTGTTTCCCGCCTGGTCAAAAAAAACGGCATAACTGATATTATTAGTGCTTTACCGCTGCTTAAGAAGAATATAAAATTATTAATTATTGGTGATGGACCGGAGCGTAAGAATTTATTGCTGCAAAGCAAGAAATTAAAAGTTAATAACAGAGTAAAATTTATCGGCGCTGTTTTGGTTGATAAGACGCCGGAGTATTATCAGCAGGCTGATATTTTCATCCGGCCGTCGCTTTCAGAAGGGCAGGGAATAACTTTTTTGGAAGCCATGGCCGCCCGCGTACCGGTAATTACAACACCGGTGGGGGGGATAGTGGATTTTCTTTTTGACCCAAATGCTAATCCAAATAAAGCGCCGACCGGAATATTTTGTGAGCCGCGTAATCCAAAGTCAATTGTAAGGGCAATTAATCAATATTTAGCTGACCCGACATTACGCGAGAGGATCATTAATAATGCTGAAATAATGGTTAAAGAAAAATATCAATGGGAAGGGATTGTTAAGAGGATGGAGAAAATATTTGAGCACCTCACCCCCAGCCCCTCTCCTTCGCAAGGAGAGGGGAGATAAGATTAATATTATGAATATTAAGCCGATAATAAAACCAATACTTAATAATTTTCCGTTTCTTTATGATTGGCTGCATATAGGGACAGGGGGGACAATGAGCGCGCGCTATTGCTATAGTATTTGGCTGCGGCATTTGGTTAAGGCTCGCAACGAAGGCTTAGCCGAGATACCGCGAGTAGTAGCCGAGCTGGGGCCCGGCGATTCAATCGGCGTGGGCCTGGCGGCGCTGCTGACCGGAACAAGCGAATATTATGCCCTGGACATCAAAGAGTATGCCGATACTAAGAGAAATTTGAAAATTTTTGATGAGCTAGTTGCTTTATTTATAAAGCAAGAGCCAATTCCGGATGATAAAGAGCTGGATTTTGTTCGGCCCAAACTTGATTCATATGATTTTCCAAATTCAATTTTACCTCAAGAATATATGGAGAAAATGCTTAATAAGAAAAGAATTAGCGCAATCCGGCAACAAGTGGAAAATTCGGCTTACGAAAACGGCGCTAATATTAAAATAAAATATATTGTTCCTTGGGACGGTGAAGACAAAATAAAAGAGAATTCAGTGGATTTTCTAATATCGCAAGCAGTAATGGAACATGTTGCCAGTCCGAATCACACATACGAAATTATTTATAAATGGCTTAAGCCTGGCGGCTGCTTAAGCCAGGACGTGGATTTTCGCAGCCACAACCTGACCTGGCGCTGGAACTCGCATTGGCGCTTAAATTCCTTTGTTTGGCAAATGCTTATTGGCAGAAAAGACTGGGTGATCAATCGGGAGCCATACTCGCGGCATTTGGATTTAATAAAAAATACCGGATTAGTGCTGATAACGGATCAAAAAACAAGAGATGAAACCGGTATTAAGAAAGAAGAAGTATGCGAGGACTTCGCGTATTTAAGCGATGAAGACTTGGTTACATCCGGAGCGTATATGTTGGCCAGGAAGCCGATAAATTAGGGCGTTATGTAAATTTACTTTAAATGATTAAAATAATAATAAAATTATTAAATAAATATAAAACGATTGTGAAATTTGGGATCGCGGGCGTGATTGCTACCGCGACTCATTTTGCCTTGCTTTTTATATTAACCGATATATTCGGACTTTGGTATTTACTATCCACCAGCCTGGCGTTTTTAGTCGCTTTTATGGTTAGTTTTTTCTCGCAGAAGTTTTGGACTTTCGGCGACAAAAGAAAACAAGGAATGTATAAGCAGATGGGCGGGTATTTTTTGGTAGTATCAAGCGGGATGGCGGTAAACGCGGTTGGGATGTACGCTTTGGTTGATTACGCCAATTTATACTATTTAATTGCCCAGGTCATTATGAGCGGCTTGGTTGCTATTTATAATTTTTTAATGTATAGGTTTGTGATTTTTAAACGCGTACGAGCCGAGGAATTAGCCAGAAAAAACAGGGAAGGAATTTATAATACAAAAAAGATATTGATAGCGACACCGATTTTTCCGCCGCGGATCGGGGGACCGGCGACTTATTCCAAAATTTTAGCCGAGGAATTAAGTGAGAGAGGGTGGGAGGTCGTGGTGGTGAGTTATGGAGTTAAAAATGACAAAGTTCAAAATCCAAATGTCAATTCAAATCAAAAATCCAAATTTCAAATATTTACTATAGACCAGAATCAGATGATTATTAAAAAATATTGGCGGTTTTTCAGGGCTGTATTTAGATTGGCGCCGGAGATGGATGTTATTTACTGCCAAGACGCGGTTAATGCCGGCCTGCCTGTTTGTCTGGCCTGTTACTTGCGGGCTAAATCATTTATTTTAAAAATTACCGGCGATTACGCCTGGGAGCATGCCCGGGAATGCCACGGGGTTAGCTGCGGAATTGATGATTTTCAAAATAAAAAATATAATTTTAAAATTGAGTTTATGCGCTATATCCGCAACCGGGTAGCCAGGCGCGCTAAAAAGATAATTACTCCCAGCAAGTATTTAAAATCCATGATTGTTGGTTGGGGAATTAATGAAGATAAAATTCAGGTTATCTATAACGCGGTGCCGCAGGCCGGCGTTAGCGGGGACAAAAATAAATTAAGAGAATCCCTGGGGCTTAAAGGTACGGTGATATTAAGCGTCGGCCGCTTGCTGCCCTGGAAAGGCTTTAATGAATTAATTGATTTAATGCCAGCGCTTAAAAAAGAGATTCCTGATATTAATTTGGTAATTATCGGTGATGGACCCTTTCGGTCAAACGTTGAATCACAAATATCAAATAGTGAATGTAAAAATAAGATTCAGCTGATCCCCGGTGTTGAGCAAAGTAAATTATGGCAGTATATGGAAGCGAGTGATTTGTTTGTACTTTATACCGGTTATGAAGGCTTGCCGCATTTGGTAATTGAGGCAATGATGATCGGTCTGCCGATTATCACCACCAGAGTGGGTGGCAATATTGAAGTGGTTAAAAACAAAGACAACGGGACATTAGTGGATTATGGCAATATGGATGAATTAAAGAACGCGATCATTAAACTAACTAATAATAAAGAATTTAGTAAAAGGTTGGCAGAAAACGCAAAATTGGGATTAAGTAAATTCAGTAAGGAGAAGATGATTGAGGAAGTTTTAAAGTTTTTAATATAATGAAAGATCAAGAGAAAAAAAGTGTATTATTTATCAGTACCAAGGATTATGATTTGTCCGAGGAGGATAACTTGCTTGATAAAAAATTTAGCGGCTTAAGCCAAGGCATGAATGTATTTGTGCTGGCCAGAGGCAGAAGTTGGCAATATAAAAAGTACGGAGCAAAGTTTTATTTAATTCCGAAGATCGGGACTGTACCCTGGATGTTTGTCAGCTTGATAAGAGGCTTGTGGCTGGTTAAACGAAAAAGAATAGACGTAATTATTTCCCAGTCGCCTTTGTTTGACGGCTGGGTAGCTGTAATAATTAATAAAGTATATAAAAAAAAGTTAATTATTGAAGCTCATTCTGACTGGGTTAACAGCTTATTTTTACAGCATCGTATTCCTTTCCCAACAACAGTTAGAAGATTATTTATCTATTTGGGCCGTTTTTCTCTTTCGCGCGCCAGCGTAGTGCGGGTAGTTTCCAAAGCTTTGCAAGATCAAGTGCTTGAATATTGCCCGGATTGTAAAATTATAAAATTTCCGGCGTTTACTGATATTGATATATTTAAAAACGAGACTGGCATTAGCTGGGAGCCGATAATTTTATTTACCGGTTCGCTTTACCGCCTTAAAGGAGTCCAGCTTTTAATTGAAGCTTTTGGCAGATTGCAAGACAGGTTTAGTGAATTTAAATTAGTGATAATCGGCGATGGGCCTTATAAGGAAGACCTGAAAAAATTGGCCGTAAGCAGTAAAATTAAAAAGATTGAATTTACTGGCAGCTTAAGCCAGGAGCAAGTTAAAAATTGGATGAAAAAGTGCTGGTGCTTTGTTTTGCCGTCACTTTCGGAAGGACTGGGTCTGGTTCTTTTGGAAGCGGCCAGTCTGAGCAAGCCTTTGATCGGCAGCAATACCGGCGGTATTTCGGAAATTATTATTGACGGTGAGAATGGCTTTTTATTTACGCCGGGCAGTATACAAGAATTAACAAAGACATTGGAGAAAATAATGAGTGATAAAAAATTAGCTGTCAGTATGGGCGAGACCGGAAAGCGTATTGTCGAAAATAAATTTTCGCTAAAGAAGTATTATGAGGGGTATTTTGATTTAATTAAATTATAGGGTAGTAGGAATGTAGGAAGGTAGGTAGGTGATAGCCTACAACCCTACCGCCTAAAAGATGAAATTTGTAATTAATAAAAATCAAATAAATGAGCAGCCGGAGCAATTTCTTAGGCGAGCCGGCTATACTTTTCGCCGGGACAGGCATACCGGACAAGATAGCTTTACACGGCGCCTTGGTAATAATTTTTATCCCCGTTTTCATATTTATATCGCGCATATGGGTAAAAATGTTATAATTAATCTGCATCTGGATCAAAAACGCCCGCGCTACCAGGGCGCTAAAGCCCATAATGCCGAGTACGAGGGCGAAGCAATAGAGCGGGAGATTGTCCGTTTAAAGTCATTGCTTAAGCCAATAGTGGAAGATAAGCCGGTTCAAAAGGAAGAGAAAAAAAGCTTTTGGAATAAATTATTACAAGGCTAAAGCCTTATTAACCCGAGCTAAAGCTCGGTGGAAGAAAACATGCTTCACAAACCCGAGGTAAAGCTCGGTGGAAAAAAATATGAAATCAAGTGAAGAGATAAAACAAAAACTGGACATAGTGGATGTGATTCGGGAATATATTCCGCTTAAGCCGGCCGGGATGAATTTCCGGGCGCGCTGTCCTTTCCATCGGGAGAAAACCCCGTCTTTTATGGTGTCGCCGGACAAGCAGATCTGGCATTGTTTTGGCTGCCAAAAAGGAGGTGACATATTCAGTTTTGTCCAGGAGATTGAAGGCATTGATTTTGTTGAAGCCCTGCGTTTGCTAGCACCCAAGGCCGGCGTAACACTAAAGCGCCAGGATCCCAAGCTAACTAGCCAACGCAATCGTATTCTGGACATTTTGGAGATAAGCCGAAAGTATTTTCATTATAATTTGCTTAATTCACCAGCCGCCGCTAGTGCCAGGGAATATCTTAAGGAGCGGGGCCTTATTGAAGAGACAATTGAAGAATGGCAGATCGGCTATAGTCCGGATTCATGGGATAGCGCGATTAAGCTGCTTCAGGGCAAAAGTTTTAAAGAAAATGAAATTTTTTTAGCCGGTATTATTGTTAAGTCGCAAAACAGCTCACGCTTTTACGACCGTTTTCGGGCGCGGATAATGTTCCCGATCAATGATATTAACGGCAACACAGTGGCTTTCTCGGCCCGTGTAAGCCCCGAAAAGGAGGCAGAAGAGAAAATGGGAAAATATATAAACAGTCCGGCAACGCAAATATATGACAAGAGTAAAATTTTGTTCGGTTTGGATAAGGCAAAGATGGAAATTAAAAAACAAGATCTGGCGATTATTGTTGAGGGACAAATGGACGCGATCAGCGCCCATCAGGCCGGTTTTAAAAACGTGGTCGCCAGCTCCGGAACCGCTCTTACGGCTGATCATATCCAAATATTAAAGCGCTATACTGTTAATATCGCTATTGCCTTTGATATGGATGAAGCCGGAGCCATGGCGGCTGACCGGGGGATACGGGAAGCGATGCGGGCCGAGATGAATATAAAAGTGATAGAAGTGCCGCAAGGAAAGGATCCTGATGATTGTATTCGGGAAGATCCGGCCGGCTGGCAAGAAGCGGTCAAATCAGCCAAGCCAATGATGCAATATTATTTTGACCAAACACTAAAGGACAAGGATCTAAGTCAAGTTGAAAATAAACGATCTGTGAGCCAATTTCTTTTGCCGATTATCGCCCAGCTCGGGAATCGGATTGAGCAGGATTTTTGGCTCAAGGCCCTGGCCGAAGCGCTGGCTGTTAAAGAAGAAATATTAAGAGAAGCAATCCAGGGCCAACAAGCCCCAAAGGCGCCCAAGGCCGCGAACGAAGAGGTTGTGGACAGGCCGGCTCAAACTAAAAATCGAGATGAAAAAATGAGTGAATTAATATTGGCTTTAATACTAAAATTTCCCGAGTTATTAAACTACGTTATTAACAATATTCGGCTTGAACATATTCAGGGCTCGCATAGCCAGGGACTTTACAAAAGTTTAATAAATTATTATAATATTATTAGACCCGATACAGAAGATGTCTCTGGCAGTTTGCCAATTTTGGCTTACTCAGATTTTAAAAATTGGCTGATTAGCAATGATAGGCCGGAAAATACTGCCAATACTGACCAGTTGAGGCTGCTTGATCAACTGGTATTTTTAGGTGATAGAGAATATACGGACATAAGCTCTGATCTGGCCAAAAATGAACTGATCAAAATAGTTCTTTTTCTTAAAAAAGTAAATTTATTAAAGCAAATGAAGAATATAGAGCGGCTAATAGCCAAAGCGGAACAAGAGTCAAATTCAAACGAACTTAATTCTTTAATGGAGGAGTTAAAAATTCTCTCCGAGGAAATGCAGGAGTATGGCAATTAAAAAATCTACAACAAAAAAAGCTATCAAGAAGAAACCGGCGGTTAAAAAACCGGCGGCGAAGAAAAAGGTGGCCAAAAAATCAATTATAAAGAAAAAATCGGTAAAGAAAAAACCAACGGCTCGAAAATCGGTGGTTAAAAAAAGGCCAATTAAGAAAGTCATAAAAAAGAAGCTGATAAAAAAATCAATGGAACCGCGTGAAATAATTCGTCCGACCGAAGTGCAAACAAACGGCCTTCTTGAAAAAGGCCGTTCCCGCGGCTTTGTTACCGAAACCGAGCTGCTTTATGTTTTTCCGGAAATAGAAGAATACGCGTTTGAATATGAATTATTTTTGGAGGATCTGCAAAAAAACGCCATTCAAATCATTGAAGACACGGGCCGGATATTGGATTTTGAAGAAAAGCAGGACGGGGACGAGCGGGTGAATAGCATACTAAGGGGGGATTTGACTGATCTGTCTAAATTGTCATCTGATTCAATACAAATGTATCTGAAAGAGATCGGCAAAGTGCCGCTCTTGACCCCGGACGAGGAAGTGGAACTGGCTAAGCGGAAAGAAAAAGGGGAGCGGGCGGCTGAGCAGAAAATAATTGAAGCTAACTTGCGCCTTGTTGTGTCAATTGCCAAGAAGTTTACCGGAGCTAAAGGCCTGTCGCTTTTAGACCTGATACAGGAAGGGAATATCGGTTTGTTTCGGGCAGTGGAAAAATTTGAATACCGCAAAGGCTATAAATTCTCAACTTACGCGACCTGGTGGATCCGCCAGGCCATTACCCGGGCTTTGGCTGACCAATCACGGACAATCCGCATTCCGGTGCATATGGTGGAAACGATCAATAAATTCCAGCAGATTGAGCGGCAGCTTATCCAGGATCTGGGCCGCGAACCTTTGCCGGAGGAAATCAGCGCGGAAATGGGCGAGGAAATAGACAAGGTCCGCCACATTATGAAGATCAGCCAGGACACTATATCGCTTGAAACAACAGTGGGTGATAATGATGAAGATTCAACCTTGGAAGATTTTATACAGGATGTCAAAAATGTTACGCCCGGCCGCGCGGCCGCGCTTCAGCTGCTTAAGGATTATGTCAGGGATGTTATTGTCCAGCTAAGTCCGCGGGAACAGAAGATCCTGGAAATGCGTTTTGGTCTGGAGGACGGCGTGGCCCACACTCTGGAAGAAGTCGGCCGCGAGTTTGACGTTACCCGCGAGCGCATCCGCCAGATAG
>JAGLPO010000074.1 GCA_023137275.1 Candidatus Parcubacteria bacterium
TGAAAAAGTGTTGAAAGAAAGCGTAAAAAAAAATGTACGACATTTGGTAGTGTATCTCCCAGAGATACTCTTTTTCCACGCAGGAATAATGTCATATAGTTATACATACAAGTACGATGCGAGCAAGGGAACACAGGCACACTTGTTTGTAGGTGTGGAGAAGTAGAGAGATAAAACATTAACTAAAATGTTAAATAGTAATAATGCAAATAACTACCTGTTTGGTCTTATTGTTTTAAGCATGTGCCTTTCGTCGTGTACAGATAGTTATAAACCAGCAACCGTTACTGCAGAGGTATACAAGGAGTCCTACGAAGAAAATGCTATCTACAATGATGTTGCCTATCGTGTCAACATTACCGTAAAAAATTGTGGTGAAAACCCCATTGTGTACGATACCGCTATTTGCGCATTCGTGCCATCAAGTGGGCGACCTCTATTTAACAAGATATATATTTATGACGAGGCAAGGGGGAACAATGAAGAAAACTATCGCCGTGATCTTAAGACAGATGTTATAGAATCAAATTTAACTAGGATGTTTACCTCAACAACTAACGGCTTTACTTATAATTTATTGCATGATGCTGGAAGTTTACCCCTACAAATAGTGTTTACTCTTCTTATTGGAAATTCTGAGCCAGCCCAGTCAGTAATAGGAAGTTATGGAGCAAATTTACCAGATATACAAACGCTACCGCAATATACGGGTGTAACAAATACGAAAGGAAAGAAAATAACTCTGCATCTGAGGTAATAAAAAAGGGATCGAGTAGTACATGGACCATACCTAATAAAACCGTTAGGAGAAGACAAAATGAGAATTTCAAGAATCTCCAAATTATGCATTCTGATTATGCTAGCAGTTTTACTTGTTAACTGTGGGAATCCGGCGGATACAAACATTGGCAAGATCAGCAAGGGAATGTCTGAGTTTGAGGTCCTCGACATAATGGGGGTACCAGATAAGGCCAGAACTGACTTCAAAGCGATGAGTATGGGGCCGATCGGGACTTCAAAGGTTTTTATGTACAAAGGCTCCAAAGGCTGGCATCGAGTTGTCATTTTTGGAGGAGTTGTTTTTACTGAGTCTGGTGTCGATGGTAGTGAAGATCCACAGTTCCCAGTCAATTTGGAAATTGTCCCCCTTGGCCCCGGAGAATTCGAGTTTAAGATAGGAGGAATAGCCAAATGAAGATTGACGTGACACAAGGGTTATCTCCTAACAAGGTAAATTAACTCGGGCCTGAAAGCTATGCGACGGTTTCGAGTCAGTCACTTCTTAAACAGCTCAAAACAAAATTCGGCCTTATCATATGTCGCTGGTTATTTGGGTTGGTCTACAGGGTAATCTCTTGAATAATAAGAATTTTTCTAACTAAGAAGGAGGACATTGGTCATGAAAAAAAGTATTTTGATTTTGGCTATCGGAGCAATTCTTTTCCTGTTCTGCATGAACGTTTCTGCGCAGTCTCTCGATGGTTACTATGATGCTTCTTCCAGATGGGGCAGTGGTTGGCTAGACCTACGGCAACCAACTACGCTTGAGCCGGGGACATGTTTTCGTTTCACAATCGGGGGTACCGCATCAAAAGTGCTCATAAGATTCCTTCGTGTAGATGACGATCCAAATCGACCTGTCGGAATTGTGGGAGGAATCCGCAATGTTCCAGAATCACGTGAAATAATCATCAAGTTGTCGCGACGCTTTCCAAATACAAAACAAATTTCTGTTCATGGTAATCCGAAATCTTGGCATTTTGACCTTGGCGGTACAAACGGGCCTGCAATTCTTGAATCAGTTGAAGTTGTTCCCTGTAAGAGTCAATAGGGAAGAATGGTTCAAGAAAAAGTTTGCGTGGAAACATGTCAATAGAAACAACGATATCTATTATTGGATTTGGGCTATCCGTAGGAGCCTTTTTTCCTCTCCTGCTCCTTAAGGACCGGAGGCGTGAAGTTGCTGTAATCGCTCTCGCTACTATCATATGCGTGGTTACGGCTTGGCACGCATTAAGGTGGTATAACTACGACAAGGAACTTAGTTATGTCCGCAGCACCATTTTAGCTGAATTAGCCCAAAGAGATCTCACTTATGATGATATGCGGCAAAAACTCGGTGATATAGACGCTATGTTGATATCAGAAGCAATACACGACATGCTTAGAAAAAATGAGATAATTGCAAATGTTGTAGAACTTCACAGCGTTAATGGGCAGCCATTTGATGTTCGCTTGTATCAAGTTGCACGAATAGGAAATCAAAATAGAGAGCCCAACAAATAAATTCAGGCGACGGGAAGGGGCGCGGGGGCGCTAACGCGGCAAGTCTTTTGGCCCGCGCCTGATTTCTGCCGTTAGCCGGTTTAAAAAACTTTCGAGTCAGGAGGAAATAAAGTGAAAATAAAGAATGTACCTAAATATTTATTAGCCAATGCTACATGGGATGGTTTGAAAATTATTTTGGGTTTGATTCTTGTTGCGTCCTCATCTTTATTCACATCAAAGATACTTGCCGATACAATTAAAATGTTATCAAGTTATCGAAATTATTTGAGCATTATCACTACTAGCTTTTTATTGCTAATATTTATTTTAGTATATCAGAAATTCAGAAAGAATAAGCCAATATATCCTAATTTAGAGTTTGATTGTAAGATTCTAGAAAAAGAAATAACAATAGATTTCTCTATTCGAGAAAATATTTTTTATAAAAAAAGGATATACCTAAAATCACTAATTAATAATTTGAATGCCTATCATGACAAGTATCACTGGACAGGAAGTTCCGAGAATAATGTCTGCTCTAATATTAAAGGTCAAACATTTCAAAAAACAATTAAAAAGAATATTTTTCAATTTTACGAAATATTATTCCAGCATAGCTTGAAAAAAGGAGACACCGTTGAAACAGAATTAGTATGGGATTTAGCTGATAATAACAATAAAATGGTTCCTTTTATTTCTGCTACGATTGAGGAACCAACAGATTTATTAATAATGAATGTCTCATTCCCTGAAACTATGCAAATTGATTCTGTGTTTTGTGAGGTTTCCAGCAGCCTTGGAGCAAACAAACCATTTGAAGTTAAGAAATGCGAGTTAGATAGAAACAAAAAGGCTACATGGAGAGTTCGAAATCCAAAATTATTATTTCATTACGAAATGAGATGGGTTTTTTAAGGAGAGATTATGAGTATTTTATCGTTAGTGCAATTGAAGAAAAATAAATTCCGCACAAAAGAAACTCTTTTAAGGGAAGAATCTAAGGAAGTAGATGATTTTGGAGATGATTTTCAATCTTTTATTAATGATTTGGTTGAAACATTTTATCAGCATAAAATTGCTGTCGGATTATCTGCACCTCAGGTTGGTGTTCAATTAAAAGTATCCGTAATAAACCCAAACAAACATGATAAACCTGATGATACATTGATAATAGTTAATCCCAAAATATTATCTACATCAGGGCAAAAAGACAAAAAGAAAGAAGCATGCATGTCTTTACCACATTACCAAGGAGAAGTGGTAAGGCGAACTAAAATCGCTATTTCCTATCAAGATAGGTTTGGGAAAAAACATGTCCTAGAGACTAAAGGTTTTTTGGCAAGAATTATAGCTCATGAAATTGATCATCTTGAAGGATATTTATACATAGACAGGATGGTTGAGAATGTCGAACTTGAACCTGCAGAGTTTTTTAGCAAAGATTAGGTAGGGCTATCGGGATAGGAGCGACCC